>JANTGD010000025.1 GCA_024763135.1 Thiotrichales bacterium
TTGGCGTTGCCAATGGAGGAAACAGTGATATCGATACGCTGCCCCGGTTTTTTATGCGGTTCCAGGTTAGCGTGTACCATCACGGCTGCTACATTTTTTAACTGAGGATTGACATTGGGAGGAATGGTGACACCAAATTGTGCCAGCATGCTTTTCATGCTTTGTAGCGTGAATGGTGTTTGGCCCGTTTTATCGCCGGTGCCGTCCAGACCCACAACGATGCCATAACCCAATAGCTGGTTCTCTCTCACACCGGCTATGGAGGCCAGGTCTTTAATGCGCTCCGCGAAGGCGAGTTGTTGTGATACCACAGTCACAATCAATAAAAGTAAAGTCGAAATACGTTTCATAAGAAAAAAGGGGTCCTGGTATTGTCGATTAGCGCAGTTGCTGCGCTCTGGCTTGGGTACTTGACACTGGGCAAATCAGACTGAAATTCAATTACTGCACTCTGGTGTTTCACCATCTGTCTCGTCGCGCGCCCAACTCTCCTGATAAATTACATGGGCCAAAACCGACTGTTGAAAAAGCGTGTAAGCCAACCGGCTTCATTGCTGTCAGCCACGATGCCCTTGCCCTTATAAGTTATTTCGGCGTTGGCGATTTGATTTGAATAGATTGTATTATCAGCACGGATATCTGAGGGGCGGACGATGCCGCGGATACGGACGACTTCGCTGCCTTGGTTCAGATAGAGTAATTTTTCACCTCGCACTTCGAGATTGCCATTGGGTAATATTTTGGCGACTGTCACTGTAATCTGGCCATTGAGGCTATTACTCTGGGCGCTGTCTCCCTGGCCTGCAAAATCTACTTTGCCGTCAATTTCGGCGCTAAGCAGATCTTTACCATTGTGCGTAATGCGATGACCAAGAATAGTCGGTGCTTTCATTTTTACGCCTGCAGCCTTTTTAGTGGCCGTGCTGGCGGTTTTGTTGGCTTTAGTTTGTTCGAGTAAAATCACCGAAAGTACATCGCCAACGCGCCGGGCCCGGTAGTCTTCAAACAAAAAGCGAGAGGTGGCAGGATTGTAGATCGAACCGGAAGTGACCATGCCGCCAGATGGGTAGGCGGCCGGGTTCTGCACATGCATCTGCGGTTGTGTGTTGTGGGGAACGACCGGGGCATAGGCTGGATCGCGAAGGCTTTTTTGTTGTGTAGCACAGCCCCCCAGCAGCCCGACTGCAAGACAGCCAAGCAATACACGAGGAAAAAAATTAATGCGACTCATAAGGCGCTACTTTAGAGTTGATTGTTGACATAACTCAGCATGTCGTCGGTGGCTGAGATCGCTTTGGAATTCAATTCGTAAGAGCGTTGTGTTTCAATCATTCCAACGAGTTCTTCGACCACATTGACATTCGAGGTTTCCACGGCCCCTTGCATGAGTGAGCCAAGACCATTTTGCCCGGGAGTGCCGGATTGTGGTGCACCGCTGGCGGCGGTTTCTTTGAACACATTGCCCCCCTCGGCTTGTAGTCCCGCCGGGTTGATGAAATTCACCAGTTGCAAGTTGCCTATCTGTGTCGGTTCCGTGGTACCCGGTACCTTGGCCGTGACGATACCGTCGACACCAACGGTGAGACTGGTGGCATTTTCCGGGATGGTCAGGCCGGGCTGTACCGCATAGCCGGACGAAGTCACCATTTGCCCCTGGGCATTGACCTGAAAAGCGCCATCACGCGTGTATCCAACGCTGCCATCGGGAAGCAGAATTTCGAAAAACCCTTGCCCCTGAATGGCAACGTCCATCGGATTATCGGTTTTATTGATATTTCCCTGAGAAAATAGCTTTTCGGTTGCTACGACACGCACACCGGTACCAAGATTCAAGCCCGACGGGAGTTGCGTTTCCTGAGAAGAGTTAGCACCTACCTGGCGGACATTTTGATAAATCAGGTCTTCGAATACAGCTCGGTCGCGTTTGAATCCGGTGGTGTTTGCATTAGCAAGGTTATTGGAAATTACCGCCATGCGGGTCTGTTGTGCATCCAGACCGGTTTTGGCACTCCATAGCGCTCTGTTCATTGATTAAATCCTTTTTTTGGCATTCACAGTGAATGCAGTTCATCCTAAATGTTACTTGGGCCATTTAGGGAATCTCTGATTAATTCTGGCGCGAGCAGATTGTGGTGAAAAATCGTCCAGTTCAAGGCGCGGATCGCAGGTAATAGCTGGCTATTGCGAAGATCCGCCACGCAGAAGTGGACAATTTTGCGTTGCAAGATGCTGTGTTACGAATTGATCAGAGCTTCCTTAGCGAGGTTGGCTATCCGCCGACTCGTGCAATACTTTGTGCGGCTTTATCTGATTCCTCAGCATTCTTCAGCACCTTGACATGCATTTCGAATTCTCTCGAAAGCTCAATCATATTCACCAGTGCCTGCATCGCATTCACATTGCTGCTTTCAAGACTCCCTTGAATTAATGTGACTGAGGCATCGGGTACTGCGACTTCACCATCTTTTAAGCGGAGTTTTCCCGATAGAGTTTTTTCTAGCTGTTCGACGGGTGGATTGACCAGCTTGATGCGGTCGACGACTGCCAAGGTGGCCGCATCCTGGCCCAGGGGCTGAATGGAAATTGTCCCGTCGGATGCAATCTCGACCGATTCAAACGGCGGGAGTGCGATCGGGCCGCCGTTTCCCATTACGGGTGAGCCATCGCCGGTCTCCAGTATTCCGTTGGGAGAGACTTTAAGATCGCCACGCCGGGTCAGCGATTCGTTACCGTCGACATCTTGTATGGCGACAAAGCCCTGCCCGTTAATACCCACATCGAGATTGTTTCCAGTCGTAATCAAGGTCCCTTGTCCTAAATCGACGCCGACCCGCTGGTCTTCTGAAAAAACACGGGTCGGATGGCCCGGGCCATACATAGGGTTGCTCGAAAAAGCATCCAGGTCCTGCCGAAAACCCGTGGTATTGAGATTAGCAATATTGTGGTTGTTGGTCGCCTGCATATTCATGATTTGCTTGGCGCCGTTCATTGCGGTGTAAATAATGCGATCCATCGCGTTTACTCGGTTGTTCCTGCGGTCAAATTAAATAATCTTGTTTCTTTGCGCGTGCGGGTGCATTCCAGCCGACCCGCCGCCTGCCCTCCACCTGTCATCAGGTGAGGGCAGTGCCTACACGGTTACCAGGTTAACGTCGCATATTGATTACAGTTTGCGTCAGCTGGTCCGCTACACTGATGATTTGCGCATTAGCCTGGAAGTGGCGCTGTGCGCCAATCATGTCGACCAATTCCTCGGTAATATCGACGTTGGAAGATTCCAGGGCGCTCGACTGAATAAATCCTAAGGAGGCGCTGCCGGGTGCGCCTACAGCGGGTGCGCCAGAGGCATAGGATTCTGCCCAGGCTGTATCCCCCACAGGCCGAAGACCTTCGGTATTAGAGAAATTTGCCAGCGCCACCTGACCCATTGACTGTGATTCCCCGTTTGAGTATCGGCCAAAGACGACGCCGGTCTTGTCGATATCGAGGCTGACCAGACGTCCGGAAGAAAAGCCATCGGCCTGAACTTTATTGACGCCCGACGCGGCATCGAATTGCGTCATATTGGTGATGTCGAGCTCTAAGTTGATCGCATCGACGGAACTGCCCAGATCGGCGGCGCTGAGGGTGTTTTTAATTGGCTCACGCACGGTCAGAGCGCCACTTGCGTCGCGATCTACATAGGTTGTGCTGCCATCGGCGTTGGTCAGTGTTTGGATTTTGCCATCAGTTGCGAAGGCGATCTTGTACTCGAGATTATTCCCCGCGGCGTCTTTGAGTACGTTACCGGTGTCAGCGGCCTGAATAAACATGCTCCAGTCATTGTCGGCATTTTTTCTGAAGTAATAATTCACTACGTGAGTCGAGCCCTGTGAATCGAATACCGAGGCCCCGGTTGTAAAGTTATAGCTTTTGGGGTTGTCTGGATCAAAGGCGGTGGGTAGCACTTCACTGGTTTGGTCGAGGTTGAGGCCAATTTCAACTTGCTCGCTGGCGCGGGGCTGTAAATCCGAAGTCTTAATTTTCAGGCTGCCAAGCGTGGGAAGAATATTGCCTGAGTCATCCACTTGATACCCCGTCAGGCGCTGCTCAGTTGCATTGCTCAGATAACCTTCGTTGTCTAGACCGAACATGCCCGCGCGTGAGTAGACCAGGCCGCCATTACTGTCTTGCAGGCGGAACAACCCACCGCCTGATACCGCGAGATCCAGGCTGTTGTCGGTATAGGTAATATCCCCTTGTGTATGTTGTTGGCGAATTGTAGTGACCTGAACACCAGCACCGGTTTGATTGGTTGCGCTACCCAGCGCCGATGCGGAATAAATATCTGCGAATTCAGCACGGGAGCGTTTGAATCCGCTGGTATTCGAGTTGGCAATATTGTTGGAAATGACTTCCAGATTCTTGGTTGCGGCGTCCAGGCCGGTTAGTGCAATATCAAATGACATGGCATCCTCTCTTGTTGTTAAGTCCGTTTATCTCAGTGGATTTGTTTGATTGCGGAGAAGTCATAGGAGCCTCCATCCGCGGTATTGAGTTTGATTTCTCCGCTATTGAGGCTAACGCTTTCAATTTTAGAGAACAGCCGAGTGACGGCAGCCTCGGTTGCGCCGTCCTCCGTAGCAAATTGCGCTGCAAAACGATAGGAACCAGGAGGCGCAGTCGAGCCGTCGGCGAGTTTGCCGTCCCAATGAAAAGCTTGTTCGCCGGCGGTTTGGCTACCCAAGTCCAAACGCTGTACCTTTTCTCCAGCTGCATTGACAATATCGACTGTGACAAAACCGGTACTTATGGGTAGCTCGACGCTACCGGAAATCCCCGTGTTGTCTGCAGATAGCAGGGCATGGTCGGCTTCAGTAAGCGCTTCGCGCCCAATCAAGCTGGCGGCTGTTAACGCCTGATTGGATTGCATGGATTCTGCCAGCGTTTTGAAAGATTTTTGTAAATCCTCAAGTCCTGAAACGGTACTGAACTGTGCCATCTGGCCCAGGAATTCTCCGTTGTCGGTGGGTTTGAATGGGTCCTGTTGTTTCAGTTGGGTGGTCATCAGGGTTAAAAAATCGTCCTGCATGAGCTGGTTGGGATTTTTATCCTGTTTCGATGGAGTGTTGATTTGATACTTATCTAACAGATCCGTGTTAATGCTAGTCATATTCTATTTACCGAGATTGAGCGTTTGTAGCAGCATTTGTTTCGAAGTGTTGAGAATTTCGACATTACTTTGATAGCCGCGTGACGCCGAGATCATGTTGGTCATTTCTTCAACGATATCCACATTCGATTCGTAGATATAACCTTTGTCATCTGCGAGCGGATTGTTGGGTGCGTAACGAATCGCGCCTTTTTCCTGGCTCTGCACAACGCCCAGCATTTGCACCTTGGCATCGGTGGGGTTGGGATTCATGCCATCCAGGAGTGTCGAAAATACCGGTTGACGAGCTTTATAAGCTTCTTTCTCGCTGCCGGCGATTGTGTTGGCGTTGGCAATATTGCTTGCAGTCAGGTTCATTCGTAGTGACTGGGCATTCATGCCAGATCCTGAGATATCGAAAACATTAAATAAGGACATCTTTATTCACCTTTAAGTGCTCTGATCAATCCGTTGACTTTGCCATTGATAAAATTCAGGCTTGCTTGGTAATGAATGGCGTTGTCTGCAAACCGGCCCTGTTCCACGTCAGATTCAACGGTATTGCCATCCAGTGACGCTTGGTTGGGAATCCGGTAGCGAATGGCATCCAGAGTGCTGGCAATGACATTCCCCGCGGGATCAACGTGTCCGGTAGCTGTTGCGATAGGTTTCAAGTCCCCGCCTGCTTCACTTAGGGCGGTTTTAAAGTCGATGTCTTTGGCTTTAAAGTTTGGCGTGTCGGCATTGGCGATGTTTGCCGCAAGCACCGAGCTGCGCTGAGAGCGCAACATCAGAGCTTGGGCATGTACGCCAAATAGTGAGTCCATAGAGGGCATTTTTTTCTCCGCAATTCCATTGCTGGGGAAACTGTGGCAAGGGCTGTGCCAATGAGCGTGATTTGGGGCGAAAAAAAGCACATGCCTGACTTAGCGGATCAATTGTGGCGACAAATGCGCTAAAGGCTTCTGAGTGATTGATGGGCCTCGCATGACCAGTCGGTGTAATTCGGGGTGAAGCAGTCGAAGTAATTTTTGTTCACCAAGCTTGCCGGCAACCAAGCTTGCCGGCAAGCAGGCAGATCGTCAGTAAGTGCCTCCAGGATATGACGGATTGTGGCGTAACTTTTGCTTAATGACTTTTAATAGCTATTTGTTGTGTCATTTCAGTTGGTATGTCGGCAAGCGCCAGCTTGGTTGGCTGTACGAGACAGAGAGGCGATATCCTATTGTTTTTAGGTGCTTTCGTCCGATATCAGGGGGCTGGGGTTGTCTGGGTTGTCGGTAGAGCAGCGCATGTCATTTTATTGGTATAGCGTCATTTGTTTGACCCGCTAAGCCGAGAGTTGATGTGCTGAAATGAATTTTTGAAGAGGCGTGCGCAAGCTGCTTGACTTAAATCTTTCTTGTAATAATTCAGCCCATTCGTCTTTTGTCCCCTATGCGCGAACGGCCTGTTGCAGGAAAATATGCTTTGGTTTGACTGGAAACTCAAATGGCTGAGTCGTTACTCCCTATTAAGGATGAACCAGGTTATGAAATGGATTTACTTGCCGATAACAATACTTATCTTCTTTGTCGTTACGGATAGGCAGGTGATTGCGAATGAGGCGGCGTATGAGCCACGCGAATCGATTATGACGGCGGCGCGTACCTTCGTGGAGTCTGAGATCGGATCCGATGACGCACGCATCGAAGTAAGGAAGATCGACAATCGGTTGCGCTTGGCGGCCTGTGCTCAGGACTTGATAGTACGTTGGGCGCCCGGGGCCAGGCAGGTGGGTGCATCGTCGGTGAGTGTGGCTTGTGAGGGCAGTAAACCCTGGAAGCTGTACGTGCGTGTCAATATCGAGGTGATGCGACAGGTTGCGGTGGCAGCGCGTCCATTGGTTCGAGGGCAGGTGTTTCAAGCCTCCGACATACGTTATGAACAAAGAAATATCGCGCGCCTTGGGCGAGATTACGTGACGCAAGCGGATGACTGGGTGGGGTACGAGATTACGCAATCAGTCAATCCCGGTGCCTTATTAAAGTCGCGTATGTTTAAGGCGCCCAAGTTGATCAAACGCGGACAGAAAGTGATATTGCGCGCAGTAGCTG
The DNA here is from genome assembly GCA_024763135.1 of Thiotrichales bacterium. Taxonomy (GTDB): domain Bacteria; phylum Pseudomonadota; class Gammaproteobacteria; order UWMA-0217; family UWMA-0217; genus JANTGD01. The sequence continues at coordinate 7,228 of JANTGD010000025.1, forward strand.
CGGGCATTGAAGTGAAAATGGCAGGTGAGGCACTAGCCGATGGCGGAAAAGGCGCGGTGATTCGGGTGAGAAACCTGCGGTCCAAAAAAGTGGTCCAGGGGGAAGTGGTTGGCAAAGGGGTGGTGAATGTGTTGATGTAGTTCACAAAAACGACCCTATCGGCACGATTTTGCAAAAACCACTAAAGAAATTTCGAGTAATACCGATAATACAGGTAATTCAACCCATTGAGGGAGTTTAAACAAAATGAACAAGATTGATGGTATTTCGTCAGTCAAGAGCATCATGGCCAAAGGTAGTCAGCCACAGGCTCCGACGGCGCCATTGAGTCAATCCGGGGCGGGTCAGTCTGACAGCGACAGCAATGTGGTACTGACCGCTGCAGCACAACGTATGCAAGAGGCAGAGCAACAGCTTCGAAAGTATCCGGAGGTCGATGCGGAGCGTGTTTCTGCCATTAAGGCAGCAGTAGAGGAAGGTCGTTATAGCGTAGATCCCGAGCGGGTCGCCACGAAGTTGCTTGATATCGAGCAGATTCTTAAGTAGGGAAACATCATCAATGAACGCAATGGAACGCGAAAAATTATCGAGTTTGCTGCAACAGGGGACGGTTGCGGCAGACCGCTTGAGCCAGGATCTGCTCGATGAACAAAATGCGTTGGTCGGTCACGACGTCGATCTTCTGCCCGGTTATTTGGCACGTAAACAAGAGAGTCTCGCAGCCTTGAATGCGTTTGAAGGGCAGATGTGGTTACTCTTGGATCAATCTGGCATGACTGTGGATCACCAGCGCAGTTGGCTTGAGCAGGTCAAAGCTTTGCAACCGGGCGATCGCGGATTGCAGGATGCGGTGCTCAGGCTCGGTGACTTGATTGGGATGTGTTACAAACTCACCGTTGAGAACGAAGGGTTGGTAAACATTGGCTTGGCACGGGTTTCTCGCGCTCTTGAGATGCTCAACGGCGAGGGCCAAGGAGCGAATGTCTACAATCGCAGCCTAGAGCAAGGGTCTCCATCTCTCGCAGGACGCAGTCTCGCCAAGGCTTAGTTGCGCTCGCATTGACACAAACTGGCGAACAGCCAGTTTGATAAGGGGGTTCAAAACGTTGTAGGCACCTGCATACAGGCTCACGCAGCGTAGCGAGCAGCACATAATTAAACAAGTGGGTGGGCAGTGCGGCAATTTTACTGCAGCCTATCCTAAGATATATCCAGATTCATAAATCCAAGTGCTTGCCAGCGATACCGGTCCGCGGTGCGCACGCGCAATATTCGCGCCATTTTCAGCACGCTCCCGTGCATCGATTACGATGATTGATTGGAGTAATCGGCTTCTTCCGTTTTGATGCCGGCTTTCTGACTCGCGTGGCGGGAGTGAAGCAAAGCGTTCAATACGGCGTGATGGGTCTGGGAAGGGAACGAGCGTTGCCGATATCCCATGCCTTGTCTTGAACGCTTTGGATTGTTCTGTATCTGTCAGAACATGTTGAGTACATAGCGGCATCAGTCTTAATGCCATTTTGAGCTTAAACTCAATGGTAGCCCTGTTTCTTATTGCCGACATTAAAGCGCTCCGTCAGCAGCTTGGTGAGTCATTTCGCGCTTTTACCGTCAAGATGCTTTTCAAGCGGATGTTGTTATGCGCGAGTTCGTTTTTTTGCTACCCCCAAAGTAAACGAACCAAAAGAGAGGGTGCCCCGATCACCCGCCTTAATCTACGGACACGGCGCGCCTTTGTCGATCGGCTTACACCCGCATCCTTAGCGGGGGCAAGCCTCAATCGGCCATCCCCGGCCAATTGAGTGAGTCGACACACCGTGTCCGCGGAGCGGACGAAGGGGGGAAGAAGCTTTTCGGGCTGAGCCCGACATTGCCGAAAAGAGTGATTTTGGAGCGTTATAAATGGCTAGGGTATTTTCGCCAGTCTGTACTGGATTCCGCAGGCAGGTTTTTTTGGCCATGTTGATGTCCAGCCGATGACCGGCTGCCTGTATACCACCTTTGCTGCCCGCGAAGTGACCTTGATTCTGGTCAGAATCCAAGCTGTCGTGTGTGGGGATCGTAGCGATTGATGCCTACTGTATACTCACTCGCTTAGAAGAAGTAATACGTACTCGCTGGATAGAAGTTCTCGTTGCCACAGCAGTGGTATACTCCGCCGCTCAATGAACAATCAACACCCGCTCGAGGGAGATGTCGCCGAGTATAGTTTGGTTTGATTTTGTACGGAGTTTTTTAACCGATCGATTCATCGTGTGTGGGCGAGGTTTCGAGACAACGCTCACTTAAGGGAGCTCTGATTATTTCTGGCGCGAGCTGATTGTGGTGAAAAATCGTCCAGTTCAAGGCGCGGATCGCAGGTAATAGCTGGCTATTGCGAAGATCCGCCACGCAGAATTGGGCGATTTTGCGCCAGATGCCGTGTTACGAATTGAACGGAGCTTCCTTAACATAGGGCGCTAATCGTTTAACAGGTGGTGAGCATGATTCAATGCGGTATTGTGGGAGGGACGGGCTACACAGGGGTCGAATTGTTGCGATTATTGGCGGCACATCCAGAAGTTGAAGTCACCCAAGTGACCTCGCGAGGGGAAGCCGGTCGCTACGTGGCGGAGTTGTTTCCCAATTTGCGTGGACATTACGATCTGGTTTTTACCCCACCTGAGGAGGCAGATTTGGCAGCCTGCGATGTGGTGTTTTTTGCAACACCGAATGGTACGGCCATGCATCAGGCGCCGGCATTATTGGATGCAGGCGTGAAGGTCATCGACTTGGCTGCCGATTTCCGAATCAAGGATGTGGCGGTGTGGGAGCAGTGGTATGGGATGCAGCATGCCTGCCCAGAACTGCTTGAAACGGCGGTGTATGGGCTGCCCGAGCTGAAACGGGAGGAAATTCGCGCGGCTCAACTCGTGGCCAATCCCGGCTGCTACCCAACGGCAACCATTTTGGGTCTGATGCCATTACTCAAGCAAGGCGTCATCGATACGCAGCGGATTATTGCGGATGCGAAATCGGGTGTGAGCGGGGCCGGCCGAAAGGCGCAGGTCGGCTCGCTGTTTGCCGAAATGGGGGAAAGCTTTAAAGCTTATGCTGTGCCCGGACATCGACATTGGCCCGAAATTTCTCAGATTCTGGGTGAGGTGCAGGGTGGTGCCGTGGGGCTCGATTTCGTTCCCCATTTGTTGCCGATGATTCGCGGGATTCATGTCACATTGTATGGTTTTCTGACTTCTGACTGTGATGATCTTCAGGCATTATTCGAAAACTTCTACCATGATGCGCAATTCGTGGATGTGTTGCCTGCTGGTTCGCATCCTGAAACGCGAAGCTGTAAAGGAAACAATTTTTGCCGGATTGCGGTGCATCGTCCCAGGGATGGTGATACGGTGATTGTGCTGTCGGTCATCGATAATCTCGTAAAAGGGGCGGCAGGGCAGGCGGTACAGAATCTCAATCTCATGTTTTCGCTGCCGGAAGAGTTAGGTCTCGGCGCGGTCGCGTTGCAGCCCTAGGTGCGAGTGTGAGTTATACCAAGGCGCCACGTCCCACGATCAAAATTTATCGGGGAGATGAACGTTCGGTGTGGCAATGGCTACTGCCGCTGATTCTGATCCCTGCGTTGGTTTTGTTGGTGGTCATTTATTTTTTCGTGTTACCGGGGCTGCAAACCGGGGGTAACAATCAGGCACACATGATGCATGATCTGCGCGCTACCATTGAGCAATTGCGGGACGAAAACGAAGCGTTGCAAAATGAGTTGGCGCTTGCCAAACGTTCGCAAGAGATCGACGATCAAGCGAGTAAGGAGTTGGCTGAGGCGTTGGCTAAGCGTGAAGGAGAGCTCGTGGAACTCAAAGAAGAACTCAACTTCTACAAAAGCATGCTGTCAACTAATGGTGATGGTGGTGTCTCTGGTCTGAGCATTCGTAATTTCTTGGTTGCACCAGGTCAGGAGAGTGGTGATTACCTGTTTAAGTTGGTGCTTGCTCGAACCGGTGGTGGGGACAAGGCGATTCGCGGAACGGTTGAGCTGCGAATTCAAGGTAAAATTGGCGAGCAGAGCCGTTTGCTGAGCTGGTCGGAAATTGCGCCCAAGGGGGCTAAGCAACCCGCATTTGGATTTCAACATTTTCAACGGCTTGAAGGCATGTTTCATCTACCGAAGGGATTCGAGCCGGAAAATGTGTTGGTGAAGATTGTGCCTTCGAAAGGAAAAGAGGACGCTCTGCAACAGAGCTTTTCGTGGAACTCAGTAGTTAAGGGGGACAGTCTGTAGTGTTCAAAAAGAGTAAACCCAGGCGTAGTAAAACAGCTAGAATCGACACCATTATTGGAAAAACAACCACGATCAAAGGGGATATCAGTTTTTCCGGTACGTTGCATATTGAAGGCTCGGTCGTAGGTAGTGTTAAGGCCGAGGGGGAAGAGCAGGCAACATTGGTGCTTGATGACGATGGCATGGTTGAAGGCGATATAGATGTTGCGAACATCATTATCAATGGCACGGTCGAGGGAGACATCTTTTCGACAGGGCACGCCGAACTGCTACAGAATGCCAAGATCAAAGGGAATGTGTATTACAATCTGATCGAAATGGCGGTGGGTGCGGCAGTTAACGGGAGCTTGGTGCATCGCAAGGAAGAAAGCGCTCAGGTCGAATACTTGGAGCGACCGAAAGTGGTTGAGGGTAAAGATTAGCGGCCATTTTTCGACAACTCGCAGCGTAGTTACATTGATTCAAACTCAAACAATTCATAGTAGTGCCTTATTCCAGGCGTCTTTGGGCACTCAGCCACAAAGCCCGCCCGCACAGGCATAATCATTCTGTGTCAAGACGGTGTAAGTACCCGGCGAACTGCGCCTACCTGGAACATCTGGGGGCGCTCTGCATGTGACTTTACTATGGAATGTCTTAGTGATTGTTGACCAAATCGCTCAGGTGGTGTTAGATTGAAAGACATCACAAAGTTTGGAGAACCGAATTATGTCTGCAACAGATTCTGCAATTGAAGACTTCTCGCCCGTTGACTTTACCGATGCCGCCGCTGCAAAGGTTAAGCAATTGATTGATGAGGAAAAAAACGAAAACCTGAAGCTGAGGGTATTTGTGACCGGTGGCGGTTGTTCTGGCTTTCAGTACGGTTTTACCTTTGATGAAGACATCAATGAGGGCGACACCGCCGTTGAAAAGGGTGGCGTGACACTACTGATTGATCCGATGAGCTTTCAATACCTAACCGGTGCAGAGATCGATTATACTGAAGGTCTGGAAGGTGCTCAGTTCGTAATTCGTAATCCTAATGCAACCACGACTTGTGGTTGTGGATCTTCATTCTCTACAACTTGATCGTATGTCCCGCTCTAATTCGAGCGCAGGATCATCCAAAAAAGGTGGATTTTATCCACCTTTTTTCGTTTTTATGGGTGGTCAAAAATCTCCTATCGTTTTATAAGCCTGATTTAAGAGCAAGATGTCTCCTGGCCCGGGTAGATTGCACCCAGTACCATTGCTTGTTTGGCGCCAGTGATCGATCGAAGGTCAATCGCGATGTTCTCAATTCTCCGCTTGGCCAGCCATGCAAATGCAATCGCTTCAACAAAATCTGGGTCTATGCCCAAGAGACTACTGTGGATGAGCTCAGTGCCTTCCGGTAAGAGGGATTCGATTCTAGTGCACAGAAAGGTGTTATGAGCACCTCCGCCACATAGGACGACCCGCGTAACGTTCATGGGAAGTTTTTGCATCGCTTCTGTCACGGTTATTGCCGTGAGTTCAGTTAATGTTGCCTGCAAGTCTGCTGGCTTGAGCGTTGCAATTCGATCTCCTAGCCTATGTTTCAGCCAATCGAGATTGAAATAATCTGTTCCTGTACTTTTCGGTAGTGGCGTATGGAAATAGGCGTCTTGAAGCAGCCGCTGAAGGCTTGAAGGGTCGACGCGACCGCTGGCCCCCCAGTGACCGTCGCGGTCGTATGGCTGGCTTTGGTGGCGGAAGATCCACTGGTCCAATAATGTGTTTGCAGGACCGCTATCAAAGCCAAGGATAGGTTGCTCGGGACTTACAGGAAGGACTGTAATGTTGGCAATGCCACCAAGATTGACAACGGCTGTTGGATGCGGTGATGCGAATACCTGTGAGTGAAATGCAGGGGTCAATGGCGCGCCTTGTCCTCCAGCAGCCAAATCCGCACGCCGGAAATCAGCGACGGTAGTGACGCCAGTGCGATAAGCAATCACGCTGGGATCACCGAGTTGCCAGGTATTCCATATGGGTTCGGACGGCGCATGGAATACTGTTTGCCCATGGCTACCTATGGCGGCAACGCTTCTTTTGGGCTGTGATGCTATGATCTCTTGAGCCATGTCGGCCAGAACAATGGCCAGGTCATGGTCTAACTTCAACAACGCTTCCATACTGCCTTGCCAATGGCGGCGCGTTATGTCTGCTAGACGTTCTCGCAATGAGGGTGGAAATGGGGTATGCGCGGTGGCGACGACACGCGGCAGGTTTTTGGTAAACTCAACAAGCGCAGCGTCTACACCATCAAGGCTCGTTCCAGACATTAGGCCAAGATAGAGCGACCCAGATGACTGTGGAAGGGTGGAAGGGTTGGTCGCAATTCGCTGAGGGGTCATCGTTTTAGAGTGTCGCACTTGTTAAACAGGTTGACAATTATTGTTACGCGATGACTCAAAGTAATCTGTTCGAATTAAATTTCGCGCTCATGCCTCAGGTTCCGCCAGCATGACTCACTGGAGTCCGTCGCGAGGCGGCAGTTTGAGGCAAACGCGTCTGTGGGGCTGCGATGGAGCCGTCTCTATTCCGAAGGGGCTGCTGCGGCGATGTGATGCTCGGTTTCTAGCTGGGCCAGCAGCGCCTGGGTTTGACGTTGAAATGTTTCTTTCTCAGCTTTTGCCAGAGGAGGTGCTTTGGGTAGTTCAACCGTGACAGGGTTTTTATGCACACCATTGATGCGAAACTCATAATGCAGGTGTGGTCCTGTGGCGCGTCCGGTTTGCCCTACATACCCGATCACCTGCCCTTGTTGGACACGTTGTCCGGTTTGCAGGCCTTTTTTAAATCCGGACAAATGGGCATAGAGCGTGCTATAAGTTCTTCCGTGTTTGAGTACGATAGTGTTTCCATAGCCATTTTTTTTGCCTTTGAAAATGACCTTGCCCGCGCCTGTTGCTTTGACAGGGGTACCGGTGGGTGCGGCATAATCGACCCCCCGATGGGCTCGAATGGTATGCAGAACGGGGTGCAGGCGCTTTGGATTGAAATGCGAGCTGATGCGAGTGAATTTTACGGGTGTGCGGATAAACGCTTTTTTCAGACTACGACCATCAGGCGCATAGTAGGCGGTTACACCCTTTGCGTCAGTATATCTTAAGGCTTCGTAGCGTTTGTTCTGATTAATGAACTGGGCAGCAAGGATCGCGCCATCTTTTAGTTTTCGCCCTCCGGCATAACGTTCTTCATAGATGATTTTGAACCGATCTCCACTACGAATATCGAGCGCGTAATCGATATCGTAAGCAAAAATATCCACCAGTTGCATAATCAGGTTGTCGGTAATGCCAGCCGCTTTGCCTGCTAGAAACAATGATTGCTCAATGTGCCCCTGGGCTTCTACCAAACGGTGTTCGACCTTATCTTCCATCATTCGGGCTACGAACTGTCCCTGCTCTGTGGCGACCTCCAAGCGTTTGATGGGGGAGATTGCGTAACGTAAATCAGTGAGTTTGCCGTCTTCGATTTTGATTTCCAAGCTGCGTCCGGGGATCAACTTTGTCAGCGTTTCCTTGACTTTGGGTAGCTTGAGTAATGAGTGGAGTTGGCTGTGAATCGCTAAGTCACTGAAAATTTTAGACGCACTATCTCCAGGCGCGATGCGAATTGTTTGCCATTGAGTGGTTGTGGGTGCCTCACTTGCAGTTTGTGTGGCGTGGTTGATAGGCAAAAGATCTTGCGTGGTCTTGGGGATCGGAATGGTTTGGGTAAATCTTCCCGGCTCAAGGGCCCGATGGGTTGTGGCTAACACCACGCTTAGTAAAGAGATGCCGATGACGAAAGCGATCCCCCTTAGTAGCCACGGATGGGTGATTGGCGGAAGCAATGAACGCTTTTGCTTGCTAAAGTTTTTGTTAAAGTCTTTTCCGCAAATCATTGGTAATTAAACCTTAATCTTTAGATGAAATGTAGCGCGTAGCGTATTATACGTCAACTGGTTACAATTTGAGGCACCAAGTTCGATCGCCCGGATTGCACAATTGTCCGAGGAGGCAGTGTGTGTGTGAATGGTACGTTGGTGTAGCGAGTGCGCTAGACAGGCTGTTGGTGCAGGCAAAAGGGAGTGTGAGGCAAGGCAGAAACCGGCGATAACGTGCGGTGCGACAGCAGTGCACGAACAATTTAAGTTGGTTTATGAGCGTGGATTGCACCGCTTGAAAGTTTCGCAGCAGTCTGCAAAGAAAGCGCTTGATGAGACGGGTGGGCGCTTTACGCCTTGTAATGACAAAGCGCGGCTGTAGAAGTCGTCGTAAGGTTTAAGGTGGTCAATGCAGCTGCTTGCAAGCCCGGGCGAAGGGTAACTCTTATTTCAAAACAACAAGCATAGCTCAATTGCATGAGGAATTTATGTCTCAATTGTCGGAATCGTTAAGCATTATCTACCGAGGCGCTGAGGAAATACTCCGAGAAGAGGAGTTGGTGAAAAAGCTGGAAACCGGGCGCCCTCTCAGAGTAAAAGCGGGGTTCGATCCGACGGCTCCAGATTTGCATTTGGGGCATACCGTGCTGATTAATAAGCTCAGACAATTCCAGGATTTGGGGCACCACGTTCTGTTTTTGATTGGAGATTTTACCGCGATGATTGGAGATCCGACTGGTAAAACTGCAACACGGCCACCGCTAACACCCACGGAAGTGGCGCAAAATGCTGAAACTTATCAAGAGCAAATCTTTAAAATACTCGATAGAAACCAAACCGAGGTGGTATTCAATTCGACGTGGATGAGTAAGCTCGATGCGGCGGATATGATTCAATTGGCAGCCAGACAAACAGTCGCCCGCATGCTCGAGCGCGATGATTTTCACAAGCGGTATCAGTCGGGTCAGTCGATTGCGATTCATGAATTCTTGTATCCCTTGATACAGGGCTATGACTCTGTGATCTTGCAGGCGGACGTTGAATTGGGAGGCACTGATCAGAAGTTTAATCTACTGATGGGGCGCGAATTACAGCGACAATATGGTCAGGAGCAGCAGGTTGTATTGACTATGCCGCTGTTAGAAGGGCTGGATGGTGTGCAGAAGATGTCGAAGTCTTTAGGGAACTATATAGGCATTGATGAACCTCCCGACGAAATGTTTGGAAAGTTGATGTCAATTTCGGATGAATTGATGTGGCGCTATTTCAATTTGCTCAGTTTTAAGCCCGCTGGGGAGATTGAGGCGCTCCGTACTGCGGTAAATGAGGGCGCCAATCCTCGGGATGTCAAGTTTGAATTGGCAGAAGAAATCGTGCGACGTTTCCACTCGCGGGAGGCCGCTTCACAGGCGCGTGATTCCTTTATTGCGCGGTTTCAAAAAGGTGCACGGCCCGAGGAGATGCCTGAATATAGAATCAGTAGTGCTGAAGGGCTGCCATTAGTTCAAGCGCTGAAACAGGCTGGTTTAGTGGCAAGCACATCGGAGGGGTATCGTATGATCAAGCAAGGTGCTGTGAAAATCGATGGAATCAAGGTTGAGGATCGAGGCCGCATGCTTGAGCCTGGCGCGCAGGCAGTTCTTCAAGTGGGCAAAAGACGTTTTGCTAAAGTGACAATAACCAATTGATTTTAAAGGGTATTGTTAAGTTGTTTGTATTTTTTAAGTGATCAAGCTTGACAGTTGGACGCGTGGCTCTATAATGCGCACCTCTTCGACGCACAGGCCGGGCGCTGAATTTTAGCAAACGGTGGAAATGCGGTGTTTTAAGCTTGAAATTTTGGTTGACAAACAAAATCTAAAGCTTAGAATACGCGTCCTTTCTCAGCGGCCTGCTTTTGCAAGCGTTTGAGGAAAAACAAAGGTGTTGACAGAGAAAACGTTCTCTGTATAATACGCCACCCGCTCAATGAGCGGCGCGGTCAGTCGCTTGACGCTAACGCTGATAAGCGGTTATCCTGACCGACCCCCTACAGAAAGTTGTAGAGGATGTTCTTTAACAATATAGTGAACAAGTGACTTGTGCGGATGCTTGTGTCTTGGATTGAGTACGCTCAACACATGATACGAGTATCTCTTAAGCTCAATTCTTGTAATTACGAGCAAGGGATTCTCTTTAAAGAGATTTGTGGTGAAAGCCACAAGCTATTTTAACTGAAGAGTTTGATCCTGGCTCAGATTGAACGCTGGCGGCATGCCTAACACATGCAAGTCGAACGGTAACAGGGCTAGCTTGCTAGCCGCTGACGAGTGGCGGACGGGTGCGTAACGCGTAGGAATCTGCCTGATAGTTGGGGATAGCCCGGAGAAATCCGGATTAATACCGAATGTTATCTACGGATGAAAGGGGGCCTCTCCTTGGAAGCTCTCGCTATCAGATGAGCCTGCGTCGGATTAGCTAGTTGGTGGGGTAATGGCCTACCAAGGCAACGATCCGTAGCTGGTCTGAGAGGATGATCAGCCACACTGGGACTGAGACACGGCCCAGACTCCTACGGGAGGCAGCAGTGGGGAATATTGGACAAT
>JANTGD010000026.1 GCA_024763135.1 Thiotrichales bacterium
CTTTGAAGGAGCCGCCTGGTTTTTTGCCTTTAATGAATTTACCAAGGCCAAGGGTAAGTGGGGGTATATTGAGGCAGTGCAGCGAGGCAAGGACCCTACCATGTTTGTGGTCCTGTTTGAGGATTCCGCAGCCATGCTGGGCCTGCTGGTCGCCCTGTTTGGCATTATGCTGTCACAGTTAACGGGCATTTTGTGGTTTGATGGTCTTGCTTCGGTGATTATCGGCATCATCCTCGGTGGGACCGCTGTCTGGCTGGCTTATGAGACCAAGGGACTATTGATTGGCGAGAGTGCTAATAAACAGGTTGTCGACGGAATGCGTCGTATTGCGAATTCATTCCGAGAAATCGAAAAGGTGAATGAGTTGCTGACTATGCATATGGGGCCTAACTTCATACTGGTCAATATCAGCCTGAAGTTTGCCTCGGGAACGGATGCAGACACAATCGAAAAGACCATCGATTATCTTGAAAACCGAATCAAACAAACCTATCCCAATGTCCAGCGAGTCTTTACCGAGGTCGAGTCGGGCTACTCCCGAAAGCGAAATTAAGTCAAAGATCTTTATCCCCCTGGCCCAGTCTTCAGAAAGTGTCTGGCAGGACTCAGGTCTGAAGTCCATGGCTTTGGGTCTGATGCGTTCCAATGCGCTCATATTCAGCAATGACCTGTGCCCCAAATAAGAGAATGACGGCGGCGGCCTCCAGGCTGACCAGCAATATGATCGCCGTAGCAAAGGCACCGTAGATCACATTCACCAGGGACAGGGTGGAGAAATACCAGACCAGGATATGTCGAGTAATTTCCCATAGCAATGCAGCTGTCACGCCGCCGATCAGGGCGTGTTTGAGTGAAAGTCGCCCCACCGGCATCACCAGGTAGACGGAAGTCAGCAGGAAAATTTCACCCAGGATACCCAACAGATAAATCAATATGGTTTCCAGGCCGCTTAAGGACCAGTGTTGTCCCATGAAATTGAGCATACCTGCATCGATGGCATGTAGGCTGCCGCTTACGGTACTGACCAGAAACATTCCGGCCCCAAGGAACACGATATAGGTATAAGGGATGATGGCCGAGATAATGAAATGGCGGCGCTTGATCGCGACACGATGAAAGAAAATGACCGACATGGCATTTTCCAGGGCGCTGAAGGCAAAGGAGCTGAAGAAAAGCAGGATCAGGATGCCGGTGACGCCGACCACCTTCCAGTTGGCCAGAAACATCCTGACCTGATCCAGCAGGGCGTCGGTCTGACCGGGGGCCACCAGGGAAAGATAGTCTTCCAGGGTGTCCAGCAATTCTTTCTGTTCCACGACCTGGGACAGGGCGACAAGAATAATCGCCAGTATGGGAACAATCGACAGCAAGGTGTAATAGGCGATAGCCCCGGCCAGTAAAAACCCCTGGTTGGCACGGAAGCCAGAAAAGACCCGCCTGATGAAGAGCCAGGGATTATCAACCACAAACCGTGCACGTGAAAACAATTGCGTCATAGGCGTATTATGAGCCCATGTGGGGGGAGTAAAAAGGGCCAGCTGGATTATTAATCATTAAGCCTGAGCGTGTGGCCTGAGAGATTCAAAGTAAACGTGATGTCGTTCTTCGCTATGCTTGGCCTGATACATGGCCTCGTCGGCCTTGATAATGAGTTGGGTGGCATCTTCGGTATCGGAGGGATAGATGGCGATACCGATGCTTGCACCGATGACATGTTGCCTGCCGTCGACCTCGATGGGCTTTCTGAGCTCGGCCTGCATGCGCGCGATAATTTCTTCAATGGTTTGCCAGTTAGTAATACCGGACAACAGGGCGATGAATTCATCGCCGCCATAGCGAGAGATGCTATCTGCTTTTCTGATCACCGAACCCAGTCTCTGGGCAACGGTCTTGAGTACGACATCACCAGTTAAATGCCCATAAGAATCATTAATGGGTTTAAACCGATCCAGGTCGATGTAGAGCAGGGCAAGCTCGGTGCCGTCGCGATCCGAGTGATTGATCTCCTGTTGCAGGAGTTGTTCCAGTGACAGGCGATTGGGCAGACCGGTGAGTGCATCATGATGCGCGTTTTTATGCAGTTCCTGTTCGTTTTGTTTCTTTGCAGTGATGTCCGAGATGACACCAACATATTGTATGGTTTTTCCCTCGGAGTCCCGGACCGCGGATATTCGCAGCCATTCAACAAAGATTCCCCCTTCCTTATTACGATTCAGAATTTCTCCCTGCCATTGTCCTTTGCGCAACAATTCTGACCACATGTTTTTATAAAAGGCCCGGTCCTGTTCGCCTGAACTGAGCATGCTGGGATTACGCCCGACGGCTTCATCCCGGGTATAACCAGTGATGTCAGTGAAGGAGTCGTTGACATCCAGGATCCTGCCATGGGCGTCCGTGATAATAATGCCGTCGGTTGTGGCCTTGTATACCTGGGCATGAAGATCGGCCTGTTCTCGTAATTGCAGGCGTTCGGCGCGGTGTTTGGCCACCTCCCAACTGGTAATAGTGCCGAAAAACAAGACGACCAGCAGGCTCAGCCCTACGACTCCGGTGAAATGATCCAGGAAATCCTGATAGATGACCTCGGGGTGCACATCCGAGACGATTTTCCAGTAGTAGTCAGTATTTGCACCCTGGGTACCAATCCTGTCGGGGTAGATGGTGCTGAAGGTAAAGATGCCTTCTCTGGTAATGACCTGGCCATCATCGCTCGCCTTGATTATGGCCCAGACTTCAGGGTGACTGGTCTGGAAGCTGAGTCCATGTCCAAGCATGAACCCCCACTCTCGTTCTTTTTTATGCGACCTTATCCAGTAACCCTGTGGGTTAAGCAGGGCAACGTGGCCGGCACTGCCTGCCAGCATCTGGTCAAAATGCGTTAGCATTTTTTCCGCCAGGTAATTCAGCAACAAGACACCACGGCAGTGACCCTGCCGGTCAAAGACCGGAGCGGCAAAGCGAATAGTGGGTTTGTAAGGAATTTCAATTTCCCCATGTTCCACATTAAGATCGATGGGCGAGATGTAGATTTTACCGGGTGAGAGTAGAATCGATTCTTTAAAGTAATATCGATTACTCTTATCCTGTAGTTCCGAGTCCGGGGTAATCCTGGCCTGGCCATGGATATAATTGACGCGCGACTTCTCCATGCCGCTTTCATCCAGGTAACGAATGCTGTCGTAGATCTGTTGATGCACCGCCAGGGAGGCGAAGCTTTCGGTTAATTCGTTCAGCGTCGAGCGATCCTGTTTATCGAGATAGTTCTGAAGCTCGCTACTTGTCAGCAGGACGTTGATATCCGGGAGTATGGATTCAAAATCACGGTAAATGGATTTGCGAACCAGGTCGATCTGGGTGAATTCATTGGTCTGGATGAGGGTACGGTTATGTTGATTGTACAGTAGTACATAGACGATGAGCACAACCAGAACGGCCAGCAAGAAAGGGATAAATATCTTTAGAAACTGACGTTTGGTTTTGTGCTCCACCATTAGAGCATACTTTAATTAAGGTTTTTATCAAATGCTTAGGAAAGGCTCACTCGAGGTGGAGTTTTAGTTCGCCACGCTGTCAATCTAACATATTGATAATAAAAAAATTACTTTGTTAATTTTATTTGCCAGAGCATCTTTGTGGGTGCTTTGATCTATTGTTTAAATGGGCTTTTCTGAGTCTCTATTCGTCGCAGAGTGATCAAACTTACGAAGACCAAAGCGAAGGCCTTGTTTCAATAAGCGAGAGTTCCTCTTATTTCGGCAACCATGAAAAGGACCTGCTCGAGCTGCTAGTGCCGAAAAGGGAACTGATCAGGTGTTCACCATATTTCAACCAGGCCAGGATATAAAACCTTGGGCCAAGAATCATAATCATCGGGGGGGTGCGCAGGTAGCATTGAGGACTTTGACTGCAATGCATGAGTATCATGGAGAGTGTGCTCTAGGTTATGTGGCAATGAGGGAGCGATGTACTTCATCCATATAGTTTGATTGTGCATGATGGGGAGATGTTTTTATGTAAACCTACTGGAAATGGTCAGCGTATGCCCAAGTCCGATTGCAAAGGGAGTGGGTGGTACCAGTGTGATGACCAATCTACTGTTGGTCAATAGTGTAACCGATGGCTACTGCCGTTGACGGCAAGGAACAGTGAAGATTTGGGCGATTTGATGCATTACAAAATGTCGTATTTATTGTTCTGAAGTGCATTTCATGGGGGTGAAGCGTAATGAAACAATCAGCCCTGGCTCATTGTCTTCTAGGGCCAGGTGAGCCTGATGTAGCTTGGCAATGGCACTCACCAGACTCAGCCCAAGACCGTTGCCATGAGTGCTGCGGGCTGTGTCGAGGCGTACGTAACGCTGCAAGACATCCTGTTGCCGATCCTTGGGTATGCCCGGTCCGTTATCTGATACCGAGAGCAATACCATTGCCTGATCATGCCGCAGAGAGAGCTTCATGTGGGCCTTGGCTCCTGCATACTTGTGCGCATTCTCAAGCAGGTTGCTGATAGATTGCGCCAGCAACTGTCGATTGCCCCGGATACAGATATCCGGTTCTATCGCCACCTCGAGTTGCTGCCCCTGCTCCTCAAAGAGATCGGCATACATTTCGCCCAACTGGCTTGCCAGCGCAGACAATGACAGCATTTCCATTTCACCCCGAAAATGACCGGACTCCGCCTGGGCAATTTCCAGCAGGGCGTTGAACGTCTTCAGAACCTCCTCAATGTCGTTGCGGGTGGCTTCCAGTGATTCGCGATAGGTATCCGGGTCACGCGGTTCGAGCAGGGTTACATCCAGCCGGTTGCGCAGTCGGGTCAAAGGACGTCTGAGGTCATGAGCGACGTTATCGGTGACCTGCCGCATACCATGGATGAGGCGATTGATATGATCCAGCATGGTATTTAGGTTTTGAGCGAGCTCATCGAACTCATCATTAGACCCGCTCAATGGAATACGTTTATCCAGGTGCCCGTTCAGGATCTTGCCAGCCGTTGTGTTGACCTGGTCGATCCGCGCCAATAGTTGACGTCCCATACGCCAGCCCAAGACCAGGGTCAGAGAGATGATCATGCCAAGTGTGGCAAACAAAGTGCCCAGGATGAACTCTTGCAGATCCTCGGCCTGGCGCACACTCTGTGCTACCAGAAGCCTGCTGCCATCGGGAAAGCTGGTGGCGATACTGGGCCAGTAACCGTCGTGATCCTCCATAGCGAGTGGAATGAGATTATCTTCAATCCAGATGTTTCTGACCTGCTCATCCGGTTGAGCTTCGGGAGGCCAACTTTTCAGGTCCCCAGTCAACCGACCTCCTGATTTATCCATGTACAAAACGAAACGATGATTCTCGGGCTCGTCAGCCAAACCTCGGCCCTCAAGTGCCCGCATGAGCCCAACAGACCCTTCAGTTTCGTAGAGTGCCTTGAGGCTGTCGACATGATGCTCCAGACCAGCCTGGATTTGTGCATCCACATAGCGACTGGTTGCCCAGTAGAGCACGGCAAGACCTGTGCCGGCGACCAGCATGTACAAGACTGCATAGCGTAACGACAGGCGGATGGCGCTGGTACGCAGAAGTCTATTCATTCTCACTCAACCGGTATCCGCGTCCGCGTATTGTGTGCAGCAATGGCATACCGAAATCCTTGTCGATCTTGCTGCGCAGACGCGATATCTGGGTATCTACAACATTGGTCTGCGGGTCGAAATGAAAATCCCAGACGTGCTCCAGTAGCATGTTACGGGTAACGATCTGGTCCTGGTGGCGCATCAGGTATTCGAGCAACTGCTGCTCCTTTGGCTGCAGGCGGATAATTTGCCCTGCACGTGAAACCTTGTGCGTGGTCAGATCAAGTATGAGGTCCGCGACTTTCAATTGTGTAGCGGGTACCTGTTCCTTGTGCCTGCGGGTCAGCACCTCCAGCCGCGCAACCAGCTCATCGAAGGCATAGGGCTTGACCAGATAGTCATCGCCACCGGCGCGCAGCCCCTCGACCCGATCATCGACCTCGCCCAGGGCGCTCAGAACCAGCGCCGGAGTAAGATTACCATCTGCCCGCAGCATACGGATGATCGACAGCCCGTCCCGCTTGGGCAACATTCGATCGACGATGAGCACGTCATAGTCGCCGGTAAGTGCCAGGTGCAGGCCGTCCTCGCCATCGGCAGCGTGGTCGACTACATGGCCCATTGCCTGAAGGCCCTTGATCAGCCAGGCAGCTGCTTCCCGGTCGTCTTCTATAAGTAATAAGTGCATAAAGCGATAATAAGGTGCTGCCCATGAGTTTGGAAGTTACGATATGGAAAGGTTGGGTCATTTGTCTGGTGGGGTAATCAGCCCTGGATATTCGACGCATATATCATCATGCGGCTTCAGTCGAACCCTAAGTTAGCCGGTAGTCAAATACGTCCACCCGCGCAGGCGGCAGGTTGGCCCAAACCCGGCGCGTGGTGACCCGGCGCAATCCGAAGTGCTCAGGGACGGAAGGCCTGCGCAGGTCATAGGTAAACTGTATCAGGCGTCCACCGTCGGCCAGAGTATCCAGAATACCCGCAATGATCGCATCGGCAGCTACCGGTTTCAGTGACCGCAAGGGCAGGCTTGAAACAACGTTACCGATATCCTGGCATTGATCCCTGAGTAAAGTAGGCAGATCAGCAGCATCGCCCTGGATAATTGTCAACGTCGGAAATCGCTGGCGCAACCTGCGGACCAAAGCTTCAGAACGCTCGAGCACGATCAGTCGATTGGCTGGCACCCCCTGCTGGAGCAGCGCCTGGGTAATACTGCCAGTACCAGCGCCGAGTTCGATCACCAGACGGTCATCAGTCAAATTGATTGCTTCAGCCATTGCCAGCCCCAGGCTTTTTGAGCTCGGACACACCGCGCCTACATGATGAGGGGCGCGCAGCAATTCTTCCGAAAATTCCCGCAGGGGCATGACTCGCCGGTGAGTATTACGCTGTAATCGTTTGATTTGAAGGTGTACCAGCCGGAAACCTTGATTGATCATATCTCGCAACCCTGTAGGGCTGCCAGAGAATGTTTTAATAACTACTCCCTGGGCCTTTTCGCTATGCATGCGTATTTCCCCCCAATCAGGCTATCAGTATCGTTTGCCAGTGATTAAACGCTGTCTTGAACATCTACACACGGAACAACGATCTTTTGCTCCTGTCTCGTGGCCCAGTCATGGAAAGGGAACGGCTTTTCTTCGCTGTTGAACGAAAGGTACAGAAGGATTTGATAGAGGTAATCAGACAGATGTTTGCTCAGCCGACACATTGGTTGGTTCACTTCCTTGCTCACCATGCGAAACAGGATCTGTCCGGTGATCAATCCGATCAGTACGGCTTCTGCAATCGCGTAGGCCATGGTCAGAACAAGCATGTGGAGAATGCGTTCCCAACTGAGATGGGTTTTTGTTGATTGTTCAGATACATTCATATATTCGGAACTCTAGTTTGAGCAGTTTATTAACCAGATTGGGGCCGTGTGCACGCTATAACAAGACGACGACATTACGGTTTGGCAAGATTTCAGCGTGGTGGCTATTCCCGAACCACTCGGTATTCGCCCTCGATAAAGGTTTTCTTGTGGTTACGCTTCAACCACCAGACTTTTCCCAGGACAAATATCGCCATCGATCCGCCGATTGCCAGCGTAAGGAGACTGGCGAAGAATCCGGCGACCAATAGAATAATGGTTATCATCCCAATAATGAGCTTGTCTGCGATACCAGTTTTGGTTGCTTGTTGGTTCATGATCATTTCCTCTTGTGGTTCCAGTGTTTGGTCGGGGCGACGCACGGGCAACATCGGCCCGTACGCTACCCGTAAGGCAGGCAATCAGTTACCCATGGCGTTCTTGAGCTTCGTCCTCATGCTCGCCGTGGCGGCCTTCGTCGGAGTCTGAGTCCTCATGGTTCCCATCTTCATGGTCTCCAAACTCAGCGGCCAGCAGATTGCCGTTACCTGCATCCAGCTTCAGCTGAATTTCCTGCCCGCGAACATCCTGCTGGGTGACCTCCCAGATCAGCGAACCATTTTCATTACCTAACTCCGTTTCAACCACGGTGCCTGGATGTGCCTGAGTGGCAATACGTGCCGCCTCTGCGGCGCTGATCCGAGCCTGATCAGCCATGACACCCTCGTTTTCATCTTTCACCTGGATGGAGCCATTGCGGGCCTCCGTTGGCAGGTTCTGCATGGCAACCGGGCCGGTGACCCGAATACCGGCATTGCCGGTTGAGGATGCCAGAGCCACACCACCGGTGAGCAGCGAGGCCAGGGTAAGTGCCAATACACCTTTTTGATACATTTTCATTGTCTATCTCCTAATAAGGTTTGCTTTTACGTAAACGCCTTCTTTCGACGTTGGAGACAGAATACCCGGGGCCACCTTGCGGTCTCTTTTCCGTAACATTGCAAATCAGCAAGCTTTGTCGGCCTGGGGCAGTAGACTCAGAGCTGGAAAGACAGCAACATAAGCAGCCCCTCCATCGTTTCTCGCAGCCGGCTGCGCGGAAGCACTTGCCAGGGCTGGGCGCGGCTAAGGTGTGCGTCCGCCCATTTTCGCACGGCAACGACATCGGTCTGCGCGTACAGCAGGGTCATCAGTTCGAAATTGAGCTGCAGGCTGCGTAGATCGGTATTGGCCGAACCGATTACGGCGTGCCGATCATCGATAACCCAGGCCTTCGCATGCAGCATGTCGTTCGGCAGGGTGTGAATGTTCACGCCGGCCTTGTGCAGCTCACGCAAGAAGGGGTTACGCACGAAATCAGCTATACGATGATTGGACTTCTCGGGTAACAGCAGATCCACCTGGATGCCGCTGCGAGCGTTGAGACACAGGAGCGTCTGCAGTGTTTCGGTCGGAACAAAATAGGGCGTGACGATCAGGATTCGCTGTCTGGCCTCGCGAATCAACGCGGCCAGAGTCTGCTCCAGGATGTCTTCCTCCATATCCGGTCCTCCTGGCAGGATCTGCACCTCACGGGGCTGCAAATTATTGAAAGGTTGAGGCGCGATCTTTCCTGCGATCACGGGTTGGCGCTTCGTGGCAAAGGCCCAGTCGGCTTCAAAGACGGTTTGAAAATCGAGTGCCGCCGGGCCTTCCAGATCGAAGCTCAGGTCATACCAGCGTGTCTGGTTCTCGTCCTGAAGATATTCATTCGCCAGGTTACGGCCACCGCTCCAAACCTTCTCTTGATCGATGATGACCAGTTTTCGGTGGTTACGAAGATTGGTGCGTCCACGTAATGGTATATGCAGTACCGGGATAAACCACGCCATCACGCCACCGGCCTTGACCAGTGGCTTGAGTTGTTTGCGGGACAACAGGAAAGAGCCTACACCGTCGAGCAAGAGGCGCACCCGAACACCACGCTGGGCACACCGGGCTAGTAGATCGATCAGCGCACGACCGGTGGTGTCGCTGGACAGAATGAAGATCTCGATGTCTATGCTCTGTTTAGCGCCATCGATGAGCGTCAACAGGCGGGTGTGTGCCGCCTGTGCATTCGCGTGAAGATCGAAAGAGCTCACAGTGTTTGGGTCTGGTACGCCAAGTTGGACTAGCAGCTTCCGGAGAGGGGAGTCTCCAGGCGTTAGCGGTGTTCGCCCTGCGAATAGGTGCTGTTTCTGGCGCGCGAGCGCCTCCAGCTTACGGGTGCCGAGTGCGAGATAGAGCGGGACACCGATATAGGGAACGGCAAGCATGAACACCAGCCATGCGGCCGACGCGCTCGGGTTGCGGCGCTCCCGCAGCATGCCCGACAATAACACCAATACGAAGAAAGAGCCCAGCCACAGACCGGCATGGGTGGCGAGCGCCCATTTGATGAATTCGTGCCACTCGTCGACTATCGAAAGCATCAGCGATCAGCTATTTACGGAACATGCCCGAGAACCCGCCGCTGGTCAGAGCGCCGATGTCGGCCAGTGCCACGTAGGGATTGAGTCCGCGCCTGGTCGTCGCCAGGTATCGCGGCTCCCACACGGGTTCGAATTTTTCCTTGAACCGGCGTAGTCCCTCGAAGTTGTAAAAGTGTTTGCCCCGTTTGTATACCAGCATGCCAAAACGGTCCCACAAGGGGGCGCCCGTGCGTTCAACCAGCCCGGACAAGGGCGCCATCCCCAGGCTGAACGCCTGGTACCCCTCGGCCATCAACGCCAACATCAGCTCGACGAACAGATAATCCATGGTCCCGTTGTTCGCCTCGGGACGGTGGCGCATCAGGTCAATGGTCGCGGCCTGGCGTGTTCCGGTAACCAGGATGTTGGCGAAGGCGCTGACCTGGTCCGCCTCGTAGATCAACACCAGCGGACACTGATTCAGGTAGCCCCGGTCGAAAAATCCCAGCGAGAAGCCTTTTTCGCGCACGCCCTTTTCCGTGAGCCAGGCATCGGAAATCGCTTGCAGTTGGTCCAGAAGGCTAGCCGCGTGGGGCGGCTGGACCAGCTCGAAACGCAGTCCATCTCGTGTGGCGCGATTGCGTGCCTGGCGCAGCTTGGCACGGTGCGACCCTTCCAGTGAGAAATTCGCCAGGGGCACCAGTGCTTCCTCGCCCAGTTTCAACAAGGTGAAGTCGGCGTCGATGTAATGGTGCATCATGTCTTTTCGGATCTGGTAGAAAACCGCGTGATCCTGATTTCTTGCCGCCTGGCTCTTGAATTCCCAGATCAGGTCTACCGCATCCTGCTCGTTCGCGGCGACCGGGTCGCCCATCGACACCCAGTTGTTGCCATGTACGCCAAACATGACAAAGGCCTGCTTGTCTGCCGATAACAACAATGCCTTGTCACCGGTAAGGGCAAAATTGGCATCCGGGTTATCTTGCGCGACGATGACCTGATTCGCCGTTTCGAGTTCACTGGCGCTGGGCAAGGCAGGTCGAAAACGCGGGGCCTGCAGTCCCGCCCAGAGATAGACGAACACGAGGGTGGCGCCCGCAATGACTGCCGTGCGCATGCCGCGAGGTGCCTGATCGCCTATAGCAAACTGCCACCAGAGTTCGTGTTGGTAAGGGGTGTGCTTGAAAGAAAAGAACAGCAGCGCAACAAATGTCGCCAACGCGGCGATCGTCAACAGCATCCACCGGACGTCGCGCAGTTCTGCGAACAGACGTGACTTCCGGTAGAAATGCCCACGCGTGGCGTAGAGCAACCCCAGGCCAAGCAGCATAACGATCGAACGATCGTAGTCGAGCGTCTGAACCAGCGAGACGAGTGCACCGACGACCAATAGACCGGCAGTCACCCAGACGGCGGCGTTGACCCGCTTCCACAAGGCGGTCGAAACCAGCATCAACATGGCGCCGAAGAGGCCACCGAACCAGTGCGACAGCTCAATGATCTCCACTGGGAAGAGTTCATCCAGGGCCTGCAGGGTCGCGGGCGCAACCGGAATGCTGCTACCCAACAGCAATAGGGCGCCGGCGACAAAGACCATGCCACTGAGCGCGAACGGCGCCGCGCCACCCAGTGCGCCTGCCAGCGCTTGGTAGCGCTCACGGACCGGTTCGGGCAGTGGCTGCCTGCTTTTCATGGCTACGAACAATTCGCCCGTGACCAGCAGAACCGTGCCGAGAAGAAACGGCACCAGATAATAGACAAGGCGGTAAACGACCAGTGCAGCCGTGACCTGCTCAACCGGCATGAAGGGGGTCAGGGTGGTGAGCATGACCGCTTCGAACACGCCGATGCCGCCGGGTACATGGCTCAATACACCGATCACCAGGGCGACGGCGAAGATTGCGAGAAAGCCTGCAATACCCAGCGTGCTATCAGGCAGCAACAGGAACAGGGTGGTGCCGGCGAAACCGATGTCCAGCACGGAAAAGCCCATTTGCCCGGCCAGGATGGCGGTGTCGGGCAGGCGGAATTCGTGCTTGCGCCAGCGGACGCTCCCTTCATGGCGACTGCGCAGGATCAGCACAGCAATGAACAAAGCCAAAAGTGCGCCACCGCCCCAGCGTACCCAGTTTGGTGGCCAGCCGAAGTAGCCCGCGAAGATCTCGGGCTGCACCACCAGGGCCGTGCCGCCGACAAGCACTTCACCGATACCGAAACCAAGGGTAGTGAAGGCGATGACCAACGCAATCTCGGTGGCACTCAGGCCGACCCGCGAATAAATCCGGTAGCGCACTGCGCCGCCGGAAAGCCAACTGGCGCCGATCGTGTTGGATAAGGCGTAACCCACGAAAGAGGTAAAGGCGACCAGCGGTAGCGGGAGTTTCTTGCGGATGTAGCGCAGAGCGGACCAGTCATATCCGACAAGGGCAACGTAGCCTGCGGCGGTACTCAGTGCAGCCAGAGAGATCTGACTCCAGGCGAGAGCGTGGATTTGCAGGCGCACCTGGCTGATGTCGGTTTTGTACAGAAGACGATAGAGCACCAGAATGCCGACTGTGAACAGGCCGAGCATCACCAGATTAGAAGCATGATGTCGTAGCCAGTCAAACCGTCCAGGATCCAACGAACGGTTTTCACTTGTCGTCATCAGAAAAAACCCCGCCACAGATAGACCATTAAGCCAAAGCCCAGGACGGCGACCAGCATATTCAAACTGGCTGTCAGCCAACGCATATAACCGGGCGGAAACTCCTCGGGCGACAGGTCGCGAAGCACGCGCAAGTACTGCCATGCCGACAATAAATTCACGACGATGGATAGTCCGATCAGCGACAATCCGAGCAAGAAAGACAGTTCGCGCTGCCCAGGGGTCGGCGTTAAATGCAAATACCTGACGAAAAGCCCAAAGCGTTCGATGACGAAGCCTAGGGTTATCAGCGCCAAGCCGGTACGGTTCCAGGCGAGCAGTGTGCGCTCGGCGGCGAACAGGACGCGAGGGTCATTCAGATACGACATGCTGCTTCTCCATTTTCTTCGTTGCAACCATTATTAAATTTGGGTCCCGATGATACTGCAAGATACGTTGGAACAAGCCTTTTGATCTCGGTGGCTTGGATGATCGGCGCTGTGCTCCCGGCACCATCGATGATAATGGGCGTGGCCTTAGGTGATAAATCTGTCAACGACTGGTTATGAGCGATGAATACGAAATCGTTCGAACCGATGATGCTCAGCACAGGTTGGTCAATTCTGTGCAGTTGTTCTGCACCGAGTTCAGGCTGGGACACCCAGAGCCTTTGTACATCATTGATCAATACCCTTCTCGCTGGTCCGTTACCCAGCCGTAGGCGAAACCAAAGCCGACGGACCCAGGTTCGCCACGATGCCTCGGCAGCTCCCGCTACGCTGTTTAAGGCGATGTCCTGATAATGATAGTTGGCGCTGATTAGTACTATGCACTTCAGCAGCTCAGGATAACGCAGTGAAAAAGGCAGGCCGGTATTCCCTCATAGCTATAGGCCAACAACAAGGCCAGCAAGCCTGAAACCACGAACACCCACGGTAGATCCTGACCAGAAAGACGCGCGCACCCAGGCCAAAGATAGAGAAAATACTGGCCCCTATCATGGTGCCGGCCGCCAGTGAAACGGCACCCCACAGGCCTATCTTGTTGTCTGTCATGTGCGCTCCAGCTTTATGGCAATCACACTCGCACGTTGATGCCCAATTCGTACACCAAACGCCCGCCAAACTCGATCTGTACCGTGCAACTACGTTCAAACAGGCTTTGTCTATTCGCAATACTAGCTGCGTGTGGAATAAAAAACTCCGGGTAACGAGGCCGCTGGTAAATGCTTCCGTATGCAATGAATATGAGCCCAAGCGATCATGGAATTTTTCTCTAAAGACCTCAAGACTGGGGGAGCCGAGTAACAGCCCCGGCTCCGTTGAAAACACGTGTTCATCATGGGTCATTCGTAGTCCATTTCAACCGGTTCTGCCAACAGGGCCTGCTTGAGACGGAACAACTCGTAAACCACCAGCGAAATAATCGCGGTAAGGAAGGCTATGTTGATTGTCATCGTATTGATTCCCAGGCCTCCATCGGCTGGTGTCTGGATCATGAAGTCGCCCAGTGATGCGCCTAACGGACGGGTCAGTACATACGCGAACCAGAAGGCGGTGACAGCATTGAGTTTGAACACGTAATGGGCAACCGCAACCGTGGCGATCAGTCCGCTGAATAGTATCAGGGCCTTGTCATAACCCAGGGCAAAGTGCTCGGATATCAGGTCACCGACGCCGGTGCCGAGGGCGAAGGCCAGCAGGATAACGACCCAGTACCAAGCCTCACGTTTGCCCGTGTCGATGGAGTGGATGGAAAGCGTGCCTTCTTCCCTGTACCAAAAATAGAAACCAGTCAGCATCATTCCCGTGAACACAATGCTCAGGGTGACCAGACTGACCCCGGCAAGATCAACCAGCATATCAGTGATCAGGGTGCCAACCACGCTCATCAGCACCACCAGGGTCCAGTAGTTGGCCGGCACATAACGTTTGAGCTTGCCGAATTGCAGATACAGGAGGAATGCCATGATACTGACCATCAGCACGGTGGTAACCGGCATGCCCCAGCCCAGGTCAAAGGCCAGGAAGTCGGCGCCGGTCTCACCGACAGTAGTGGACAGCGTCTTGATGATCCAGAAAATGAGGGTGACCTCGGGGACGCGTAGCAGCGCCTTTTTCATGTTTTCGGAGGTGATAGCTGACATTTTTTGACTCCATCAGGTTTAATGTAAAAGTGTTGTAGCTCGAATGTTTCAGCTGGACTTGTGGCGGTGGCGGTATTTCTGGACACCTAGCAGTCCGCCAATCAACAGAGGGATGCCCAGCGCGACGGGCAGAATCCTGGTTGATTCCACGACCGGTTTTTGTGCCACATGGAATTGTATCGTCGGGCTGGTGAAGACGGTCTTATTGTTCCGGTCCGTAGCGCTGATCACGACCCGGTAGTCGCCGCTCTGGATAAGGCGCATCGGCCACTGGGTCTGCAGGATGGCGCCCGGCTGAAGCGTGGTGCCTGTTACCGCCTTGTGGGCGCTCCAGTCCTCGAGGTCCATGGGCTGTTCCTTGCCGGGTGTCACCTCGACCAGGCTGATCCAGGCCACTAGCCCTTCAATCGGTTGCTGCCCAGTGTTGTTAATCACGCTGTTGAAGTGCATCCAGTTACCCATGGTGGGTTGCCCTGGGTTGGCTCGGTCGGACTCCAGTTGTAGCTGCAAGTTGGCTGCCGAGACCAGGGTGCTTGATAGCAGCAGGAAGCCGGCCAGAAAGTATTTGAGGTGTTTCATAGTCTTTCTCCTGTCAGTAGATGGCTCAGCGGAAGGCAGGGCGTCGAGCGCTCAATCGTGCCAGAGCGAACGTGAGGCCCAGCCAGACCAAAACGAGCAACAGTCTCCCAACTTGTGATGTGAATGGGTCACTATCAATAATTACTGCGTCGAAGGTATTGAGTGCACCTGAAAACGGATTGACAGCATCCAGCGCCTTGCCGATTGCGCTGTTTCTCAGTCCGGGTCCAATCAGCAGTGGGCTTGCAGAGAACAGCAACACACTCAGGCTGGTCAGAAGAGAAGACATAACACTGCCGCTACGGCTGGACAGGGCCATGGCGAGATATCCAAATCCCAGAACAACGGGTGTGCCAAATAACCCCAGGTAGAAAATAGCCTGGCCCAGGTTCTGGCCATTTGCACCAACCGCCCAAAGGTAGGGTATTGCAAGCAGATACATGATAACCCAGGCGCTGGCTAGCCCAATGGCCTTGCCCAACAACAATTCCCCGGTAGAAACAGGAGCAGTAAGCAATGGTACAAGGGTGCCTCTTTCACGTTCACCTGCATAAGCATCGGAGCCCATGATCACGGCTATCAGCGCTCCTGCGGCCGTGACTGTGCCAGCCATCATGTAGACCACCTGAGCATTATCTAGCAGGCTTAATTCGCGGTTACTGATCAAAAGCAGCGAAAACGCGGACAGAATTCCTGCATAAGTGAGTAGCCAGGCAAGTCCACGTTGGTTTTGGAGTAGAGCGCTGCGCTCTTTCTTTGCAATTAACGATGATGCATTCATGCTGCTTTCTCCTCGTGGTTATCCTGTCTGGCTCCTGTCAAAGCGAGATATCGTTCTTCTAGCGTATTTCGTTCAGCGTGAATTTCATCAAAAACCCAGCCATGGTCTAACATGTCCTCCCAGACCTTGCCGATGGCCATATCACGACCAGGGTCGATCTGG
Source organism: Thiotrichales bacterium (assembly GCA_024763135.1). Taxonomy (GTDB): domain Bacteria; phylum Pseudomonadota; class Gammaproteobacteria; order UWMA-0217; family UWMA-0217; genus JANTGD01. Next base: position 16,151 of record JANTGD010000026.1, read on the forward strand.
AAAGTACACCAGGAGCCATCCTGACCAATCATATTGACCTGGGGAGGAAGATATTGAACTTCCGGGATGCTTATCATGTGGAGGCGGTAACGGGGTTTCCCGGCATCGATAAGCAAGTGCTGTAAATTGTCTTCTAGCAGCGTTCTTCCTTTATCGATAATTCCGATGTGTGTACACAACCGTTCAACATCATCTAGCAGATGGGTGCACAAAAGGATCCCAACATCTTCTTTAGTTGCCAGTTTAATCAGAAGGTCATGAATCTCGCGGCGGCCACGTGGGTCCAGGCCATTGGTTGGTTCGTCGAGAATCAACAGCTCCGGGCCATGCACCAGCGCCCGCGCCAGGGCCAGGCGCTGTTTCATACCGCGTGAAAATTGTACGATAGGCTTGTTGCCTGTATTTGACAGGCCTACCCGTTCGAGCAACACGTCCGGTGTGCTTTGTAAACCTCCATAGAAGCTGGCATACCAGACGAGATATTCCCGGGCGCTCATCCATTCGTAAAAGCCGGCAAACTCAGGCATGACACCTATGCGTTGGCGGATCGACACGAGGTCCGTGTCTTGTTTGGAAAAGTGGTGTAGCTCACCTTTGTCCAAGTGATAGAGTCCCAATAGCAGGGCAATGGTAGTGCTTTTGCCCGCGCCATTGGGGCCGAGCAGGCCGTAGACTTCACCTTTTTTCAGGTGCAGGCTGACATCCTTGAGGATAGTATTACCATCCAGTGTCAGTGCGAGATGATTAGCATCGATCAACATATGATTACCTCCTTTGATTATGAAACGAGGGCCGAATCGGTGGCCATTTAGAACTGCACACCGACCGGCTTTGAACCTGGCTAACCGAAATTAGTATCAGTCTCGATCGCGGCCTTCTTCGTCATCGTTGTCTTCCCAGAATTTCCAGCTGCCATGCTTGCCTTCGTCCCTGTCTTCGTTTTCAGTATCTGCCTCGTCATCGTTGTTATCTTCGGACTCGGCAGCCAGAAGACGTCCATCTCCTGCATCAATCTTGAGCTGTAGTTCCTGACCATCCGGTGTTAACTTGGTCACCTCCCAGATCAGAAAACCATTTTCTTCATCGAGCTGAAGCTCTACCACTTTGCCCGGCGCTGCCATATCAGCAATACCCAGGGCTTCGGAGGAACTGATTCTTGCCATATTAGCCATAGACTTTTCGTTGGCATCACCGACCTTAACGGATCCGATCTGGACTTCTGTGGGTACCTGCTCTACTACTACAATATCCTCAACCACGATACCCTCGAAGGGACGGTCATCAGCGCTTTTGCTGTCAGCAAAGGCGTAAATACCGCTACCAGCTAAAACACCACCCATGGTCAGTGCGATTACAGTTGACTTGAACTTTTTCATCATCTTTCTCCTTTAAGTAAAATATCGTTTGAACTCAAACGTTGGGGAAAGTATGCGGGTTATAACCTTGCTGATTGTTTTCCGTGACCTTACCGATTGGAAAGATTCAGCTTGATAGTAAATCAGTCCAGGCGGATTGAGCGGAGAAGGATTAAGGCAGAAAGTGTTGCGATGGTGGCTGCGCTGAGGAAGGCCGTAGGGGCTCCGAGACTTTGCCAGAGCACCCCGAAGAGCAGCGCACCGGGCAATGCTGCCAGCCCGATGGTCATATGGTAGAGGCCAAAGGCGGTGCCTCGTTGGGAGGCCTGGCTGAAGTCACCGATCAAAGCACGTTCCGCACCTTCGGTCATAGCCAGTGC
>JANTGD010000027.1 GCA_024763135.1 Thiotrichales bacterium
GCTTGCCAAGGACGCGGCCATTGCCTGCGCACTGCGCCTTGATGCGCAGCATCACAAAAGCGCTGAGTCCGTCATTTTAAGCTGGACGAGGTACTAGCGCAGTACTGCACTTAGCGAATGGTCAAAATGCAGTCACGGCTCAGATCGCTACTGTAGGCAATGGTACGCGTGAGGATAATCAGAGCGGGCTGCCGATACGGGCTCTGCCCCAACCAATTGATAGTTATGGGTTGGAGTTCACTATATTCGGCAAGTAGTTGGTTGTGAAGGCTTTTGGCAGTCTTTATGATTAGCTCTCAATGGTTCGGCTCCCACAAAACCGTTGTATGCTTGGTCGTGTTCCAATCTGCCGAGCCAATAAGGAGATCAGCTGTATGGCGCATTGTCTACAGCAAAAACATGTTTTTTCAGCGCTTGACCGGACGGGCCACAGGACATGCTTGAGTCGACGCGTCACGCACACTTTGAGCATTCGAAAACTGACCAAGGAAACCCTTGCCGGAACCCTGCGGGAAGCAACTTCGCAGACTATAGACTGGAATACACAACAGAGTAATGAGCAACGGAGACTCCAATTATCTGGGCGACTGGAAACCCTGTCGACCCATCATACATTTGGCGCCAGGGAGGCCGGTAACCGCCCATGACGGGTAGCGCACAACACAATCACACCGCAGGCACTACTATTACGGGTAAATCGTTAGTGGCCCGCGTAGCCCTGTGGCTGTTACTCCTGACTTCACTGCTACTGATCCTGCTGATCAGTTCGGTGCCTCTGGGAGTAGATCAACAGCTATTGTTCGTACTGGCTGCGCTGGGGCTATCCTTGCTGATCCGCCCGGCGAATGAGCGCGCGCGTTACCGCGTCATTATCCTGATTCTTATTTCGGTGATTGCAACCGGCCGTTACATTTATTGGCGGCTCACCGACTCACTGGGCTGGCTCGATCCCAACCTGCACCTTACCTATTTGGACTATTTTTTCTCAGCGGGTCTGCTGCTTGCGGAAATCTATGCTTGGGCGGTTTTGTATTTGGGCTTCTTTCAAACCATTTGGCCGCTGCGGCGTAAAATCGCGCCTTTGCCCCCTACCCGGGACACGTGGCCCAGCGTGGATGTTTTTATACCCACGTACAATGAACCACTCAAGGTCGTCGCCCCAACGATCCTTGCCGCCAGCCGCCTGGACTGGCCTGCCGATAAGCTCAATATCTATGTACTCGATGATGGTTGTCGTGAAGAATTTCGTGAATTTTCTCACAATGCCGGGGTGCACTATATTGAACGTCAGAGCAGCGAAGGTGCCAAGGCCGGGAACATCAACCATGCCCTGGCGCGTACCCAGGGTGAGTATGTTGCCATTTTCGACAGCGACCACGTCCCTACCCACCGATTTTTAGAAAAAACCATGGGTTGGTTTCTACGGGATCGCAATCTCGGGCTCATCCAAACCCCGCATGTATTTTTCACACCCGACCCGCTGGAACGCAATTTGCAGATTTTCCACCGGGTGCCCAATGAAGGCCAGCTTTTCTATGGCCTTGTACAGGATGGCAACGACAATTGGAATGCGGCGTTTTTCTGTGGCTCCTGCGCGATCCTAAGCCGCGAGGCATTGGACGATATCGGCGGCATCGCAACAGATACCGTCACCGAAGATGCCCATACCTCGCTTTTAATGCAGAAAAAGGGGTGGCACTCCGCTTATATCAACGCACCGCTTGCAGCAGGACTCGCGACCGAGCGACTTTCTCAGCATGTGGGGCAGCGAATCCGTTGGGCCCGGGGCATGACCCAGGTACTGCGCAGGGACAACCCGCTCTTTGCCAAAGGTTTGAAACTCGAACAGCGTCTGAGCTATTTCAATGCGATGCTGCATTTTTTGTTTGCGCTGCCGCGGATTGTCTTTCTCACCGCTCCTTTGGCTTATCTGTTCTTTGAAGCCTATGTCATCCAGGCTACTGCGGCGATGATTGCGGTTTACGCTTTACCGCATATCTTTCAGGCGCAGGTCGCCAACTCGGTCATGCAGGGACGGTACCGTCATAGCTTCTGGGCAGACGTCTATGAAACGGTATTGGCTCCGCATCTGGTCAGACCCACGCTGACCGCATTGATCGCGCCCGACAAAGGGAGCTTTAATGTCACATCTAAAGGTGGGGTCGTGCCAAAAGACGAATTCGATTGGCGTTCTTCACGATTCATTTTCTTACTACTATTGCTTAATCTGGCTGGGCTGGTCATTGGTGTGTTGCGTTTCTTCTGGCTAAACCCAGAAGAAACGGGCACCGTCACGATCAACCTCGGTTGGACGCTCTACAACAGCATTATTCTGGGTGCGGCGCTACATGTCGCCTGGGAAAAGCGTCAGCGCCGTGATATACCCCGCATTCACCGGCAATTCGATGCCGAACTGAAATTACCAAGTGGCATTAAAATACCCGCTACCACGAGCGATATTTCTCTCGTCAATACGTCCTTGCAAGTGCCACCGAGTGTGCAGATCGAAACTGACACAGATGTGACGCTCACAGTGCGTTCCAAGCAGTTTCAGGCAGAGTTTCCAGCCCGTGTGGTCACCAGCCTGCCACGCCATCTCGGGCTGTGCTTTCAACCAATGCCGGCCGAAAAACAAGCAGATCTCGTGTATTTTACCCACGCGCACGATCACGCCTGGGATGCCTGGTATAACGCTTGTGAACCCAGCAAACCCATGGCGTCTTTATGGGAGATCATACGTCTGGGGGTTTTCGGCGCGTTTCGTTCTGTATTCGGCCACTCCGATGATCCCGAGTCTCCATTTCGCAGACGCCGCAGGCGCCACAACCTGGCGTGGCTTTTCTGCCTCCTTTCCCTCCCGCTCACCCTCGGCTTATGGTCACCACGGGTTTCTGCGGAAACTCCAGATCAAGCAGTGGAAACCCTGCAATTGAATCTGAAACAGCTGGGTGTACGCAAACCCATCAAACTGCGCGGCGGAAACAGCCAGGACAGCGTATTTTTTGCGCTGCGGGCAGATCGAATCGTCAGCAGCGGCGAACTTAAGCTGCGGTATCACATTACCCATCAGATTTTAGATGACTACAAAGCTTTGGCGATTACGCTCAATGGTCAATCTTTGGGGGAGATCCCAATCAATTCCGAGACGATCGCGCAGGACTTTGTCTCTCAGTTTACAATCAACCCCCTGTTCGTCAGTGATATAAACGATCTGGCCTTTCGTTTGGTGCCCAAAGATCCTTTGAATTGCGAAAAACTCGATGTCGAAGCCATCAGTGCAGAAATTTTTTTAGACAGCACGATTACGCTGAACCTGCGCCCATTGGTATTGGTCAATGATCTCAAACTGTTTCCAGTCCCCTTTTATGATTTTCGCGACGATAAGCGGCTTATCCTGCCGTTTTATTTAGATCCACAGCTGTGGCAATCCGAAGCGGCACTGCGTGCCGCAGGCTTGCTTGCTTCCTGGTTTGGCGCGCAAGCTGACTATCGAACCGCAGAATTCCCCTTGAAAACTGACGCACGGCCCGATCGCCACGCAGTCATTTTTGTGACACCAGAGACGCAGTACCCCTTTTTAAGCGATGTTGTAACCGAGCACCCAAGCGTCACGATGCGCTCATTGCCCGATCGACCATATATCAAGCTGTTGGTCATCTCGGCACCGGATACTCAGGGTCTAGTGGTTGCGGCCCGCGCCTTGGCATCGGGACAGGTGTCGCTCTCCGGCCCTACTACTGTACTCGACGCCCAGTCAATCGAGCTGGTAAAACGCATACCCTACGATGCGCCGCGCTGGTTAAAAGACGATGCAAAAACCTATTTTAGTGATCTGACCGATACGTCGAAGCTTGCCTCCACCGGTATTTCTCCACCCACCGTGCATATCAGTTTCCGCATGGCGCCAGATATCCATATCTGGGAAAAAGACATGCTCAATGTACACCTCAATTACAATTATACTAACTTGCCATTGGAAGCCGGGAGTTCCCTTGATCTGGGCCTCAATAGTGATTGGCTCAAGAGCCTGCAAATCGGTCAACGCGGACTGACTGACCGAGCATTCTGGCAACGCCAACCCGTCTCAGCGGAAGCCATTGATATTCAGCAAATCCACAAGCGACGCACTACGCAAATTCCCATGGCACGCTTGGCGGGCATCAATGACTTGAGTTTTTATTTCAACCTGATTTTACCTGAAGAAGCCGCGCGCGAATGCGCAAGCCTGTATACCGACAATATGCGCACCGAAATCGATCCGGATTCTTTTTTTGATTTGCGCGGTCGTGACCACTTTACACGTTTGCCCGATCTCGCGAAATTCGTGAATCTGGGTTTTCCTTTTACACGCTATGCCGACCTGACAGAATCTGCCGTGGTGCTGCCCAATGCGCCACAAAACGAAGAAATTGAAATTTTTTTTAATAGCATGGGTAAATTGGGTGCCGCTACCGGTTATCCCGTATTTGGCCTGCAAGTCAGTTTCCCCGCGGACGTGGGGAAATATGCCGATCGCGACCTGATTTTGATTGGGACCGATGCGCGTCAAACGCTACTAAAAACCTGGGAGTCAGCACTTCCCATCTATCAAGATGCCAATCAAAACTGGAAAATTCGCGGCTTGCGGCCAATCGAGCGTGTCTTGTTATGGTGGAAGGGAGAAAAGGACACCAACTTAGGCGAAGCGCAACAACGCATTGCATTACTGAACGAAGACTTCGGAATTATGACCGGAATGCAGTCACCATTGAAAAAAGGACGCTCGGTCGTACTTTTGTTTGGTGATACGCTTGAAAAACTCCGCATTCTAGACCGTGCATTGTTGGATCCGCGCGCCTACCGAAATATTCATGGCGACCTGGCGTTGGTTACTGCACAGACAGCCTACGCTTTTCGGGCATTGCCCAGCTACTATGTGGGATCGCTCCCTTGGCTAAAAATGACGCGCTGGTTCCTTGCCACCCATATTTTAGCCATGATCCTGTTATTTATCGCTATCTCCTTCGCCAGTGCACTGGTACTCAAGACCATGTTATCGGCATGGGGCAGCAAACGGCTCGTTGATCATGATTGAGGGACTACTCAATAATACAGCCATGCACAAGCCCCTTCGCCGCTTGCAGGTGGCGTGGCTGTGCGGCATGTTACTAGCCACCATCAGCTTTTTTCCATTACAGGCGAGCGCGCAAAGCATCTGGCCCCTGTGGCAGCAGTATCAAAAACGCTTTATTCAAGCAGATGGACGGGTGATCGAATTCAGTCGTGCCGACAGATCAACCTCCGAAGCGCAAGCTTATGCACTTTTTCACGCCTTGGTGGCCAATGATCGAGACAATTTCGAGCGCATCTTAAACTGGACGAATAACAATCTCGCTGCTGGGCAATTGGGCACCCGCCTTCCCGCTTGGCTATGGGGCGAAAACGACGACGGCAGCTGGGAAGTTTTAGACTCGAATCCGGCAAGTGATGCCGATCTCTGGTTGGCATATAACCTCTTGGAGGCCGGTCGGCTTTGGGAGCGTCCGGATTACCAGCGGTTGGGCCGCTTAGTTCTACAGCAAATCATCGCAGAGGAAATCGTTGAAATCGACGATTCAACTGCTCTGTTGATCCCCGCCCCCTATGGCTTTACCTCAACCAACGCGCAATGGCAACTCAACCCAAGTTACTGGGTTCCACAACAGTTCAGACTGTTTGCCCATATGAGCGATGCGGGGTTATGGCAGCGCTTGCTCAATACCACTGTTAAGTTATTCGATGCGGCGAATCACCAGGGTGTCATGCCTGATTGGACGCTATACCAAAAAGGCAAGGGTTTTCTGCAAGGGGACGATGTTGCATTTCAATACAGCAGCTACGACGCAATTCGTGTGTTTTTATGGGTAGGCACCATGTCAGACCAGGACCCACTGAAATCACGCCTGCTGCAAACGCTCCGCGTCGACTGTGCCCATCCGGAAAAGATTTCGCTGAAAACGCTCAAACCCAGTGGCACCGGCCCGATTGGATTTACCTTGGCCAAAATTCCGTTTTATCAAGCAAAACGTGCCGATGCATGTCTTGCAGATGCATTGCAACGGTTAAGCAGCGCATTCAAAGATGGACTGCTGGGTGACAACCCAGTGTATTACGATCAAAACCTCGCAATGTTTGCTCTCGGTTGGCTGGAAAAGCGCTATCGTTTTTCTCCTACTGGGCATTTGCAGGTTTGTTGGAAAAATCACCTATGCCAAAAATCGGAAGCTACGCTCTTACCTGCCTCTGCCTAGCGACCGCACTGGATGCCTCCGCTGCGGTTCCGCAGAAGGTTGATCTGGATCTTGCCCAGCTGTTGGTACAGGGCCATTACTGGGTGGACCGAGGCCATTACGAACTCGCACGCTTTGCATGGGAAAAAGTGCTGCGGGTCGATCCAAGCAACCGGGAAGCAAATTTTGGCATCACGGATCTGGATGCTTTGCATCCAGAATTGATTGACTACGAAGAACTCAAACGCGCACGTACGCTCGCCCTGCAAGGAAACTATATAGCAGCGCTAGAAGCCTATCGGGCTGCGTTTCGTGGTTATCATCATGGCAGTCTGCTTTCTGCAGAGTATCTGGAAACCTTGGGTGGCACACCTGATGGCTGGGAATCTGCAGTCCGCGATTTACGTCTGCTGGTAGAACGCTATCCCTCGAGCCAACGATACGATTTGATACTCCACCGTGTCCTCAGCTATCGCGAATGGGGTCGACGCGAAGCGATTAAGGGATTACAACGTATCGCCACAGATCCAAAAAGTACCGAGGATATCAAAGAGCAAGCCAGGGAAGCTTGGAGAAATGCGCTCTTATGGCTAAACGCACGCAAATCCGACACATCATTGTATCGTGCCTACCTTGAGCACTATCCGAACGATACTGAGATCGCCAGACAGTTAGCCGAGCTCAAGCGTCCTCAAGTCGATAACCTGAGATCTGCCTGGGCCTTGTTTAAGCGTGGTGAATATGAAGCTGCCGCGCTAGGATTCAAAGCTCATTTGTATGTACCGGGTGTCGAGAACTCCGCCCGTATCGGGCTTGGACTGACGCGTTTACGCCAAAAGCGCTTTGCTTCAGCAGCCTATCATCTCGACAAAGCGCTCAAACAAGAGCCAACGCTCGATAGTCCTGAACTGCGTCAGGCCCTGGCTGATGCGCAGTTTTGGGCACGTTATAAAACTGCGGAAAAAGCGTACCAGAATGGTGATCTGGAACGGGCAAGCAAACTCGCTCAGTCGCTCCTGCAAACTCGCCCAAATCAATCCGAAGCCGCTTTACTCCTCGCGGCCATTTACGCCAGTAGTGGGGAATATGCCAGCGCGCAGCGCCTCTACGAGCAAGAATTAAATCTTAATCCTGCTAATCTGGAAGCGCGTCAGGGCCTACTGCAAGCATTGATTCACGCAGATGACGAAGCACAAGCCCTCGCCTTGGTGCGTCGCTATCACCTACCGGAACAAACCTTTCTTGATACGCGTAATCAAATCGCTGCCGAACGTCTGTGGCAGGCCGCCAAGCAAAGCAAGCAACTCTCCCTGGCGATTTCCGCGCTCGAAAAAGCGTTGGCATTGAATCCGGAGCATGTTTGGGCAAGACTTGAGCTGGCACGCTTGTACCGGATTGCGGACCGTGAAACTGAGGCACGCGTCTTGTTTGATGCGTTCCAGCCAGCGGAGTCCAACTTAGCGCATTTTAGGTACGCACAAGCAATCTTTTACTCAGAGCTTGAAGACTGGCAGGCGGCCCTCGATGCACTCAAACAAATTCCCAAAGCACAACGTGATGACACCGCACAGGAACTCGAAGATGAAATCGCGCTGAGATTGTTACAGCGGCGGGTACACCAATTGCTGCGTGTCGGCGACAGAGAAAGCGCACAGTCGCTGCTGCCTCCTAAACAAGACATCCTAGCGCTGCCACCGGAACAGCAGCTCATTATCGCGGCAATCATTGCCGATCTTGGAGACAAGCAAGAGGCCCTTGAGCTAGCCAAACGGGCCTACGAACAGCCTAATCCGGACACTTTCAAACAAGGGATTCTGTATTTTTCTGTTTTGTTGCAAACGAAACAACTCGACCCTGCCGCACAGATCCTCGAAACGCTGCAGCAGCGTAGCGACTTGAGTCTTTACCAACAAGCCAGCCTCGAGAAGCTTGATCACTTCTTGCTTTTTGCCACCGCCCAGTACGCGGTTCAATCCGGAGACATGGCGTCTGCACTCCAGGCATTAACCGCCTTAAAAACGATACCCAACTACCATGACAGCGCACGCTTGCTCGAAGCACAATTATATGCAGCCCATGATCGCAATGACGAAGCACTATCACTGTACGAGCAAGTCCTGCAGGACAATCCACAGCAGATCGACGCCATTGCAGGCGCGTATGGCAGCGCCTTGAAACTCGGTCGTATGCAGCACGCCGGTGAACTGCTCAGACGCGGCCTGGAGGCAAATCCAGATGCTGCGAGACTCAAGGCGCTCCAAGGCCATTTGGAAGCACTCAATGGAAAAGCACTACGGGCGCGCAGTAGTTACGAACAAGCCCTGCAGCTCTACCACACACAAACCACGACATCCCAGGCGCAAACCACGCCCGATTGGGTCGCGAGCACACAAGAAGCGCTGGCCCGGCTGACCTTAGACGCAACAGACTGGGTGGCCCTGCAACCAGCCTGGCGCACACGAGATGGTGACAAAGGCCTCGACCAACTGGATGAAGGTATCCTGAATCTGCACTGGCAAACCCATGACGCCAACGGCTCGATCCTGGCGTTTGATGTCAAACCCGTGCAACTCGACGCGGGTGACCTCGACCTTGCATCTCCGCAAGCAACCCGGTTTGGCAGCCTAGCACTACAACCTAACCCAGCTTTCTCAACAGGGAGGCTGGCACAACATGATGATGGAATTGCCCTGTCAGCGGCCTGGGAGAGCGAAAGCTGGCGAGTCCAGCTGGGAAGCACACCCCTTGGCTTTCGCGAAGAAAACCTCACTGCTGCGTTCGCATGGCAGAATCATAATCTGTCGAATCAAATCAACCTCACGCTGGAACGTATCCCGGTCACAGAATCCCTGCTCTCGTATGCGGGTACCCACGACCCTGTGAGCGGACGCGACTGGGGGGGCGTGACACGAAATGGTCTCAAACTGGATCTGACCCAGCCTGAAGGTGAGCACGGACTGTTTGCGCGCGCGGCGTACTATCGGTTACTTGGTCACGATGTTCAATCCAATAATCAAGTCGATGCACTGGTGGGACATTATTGGCACCAACCCCTCGACGATGAAAATCAGTTACACCTCGGTCTCACCTTGCATTACACTCAGTTCGAAGACAACCTCAGTGGTTTCACTTTGGGCCATGGAGGCTACTTTAGTCCGCAACAATATTTTGCACTTACTCTACCCGCTGGTATCAGTCACAACGACGACAGACTCCACCTCAAACTCGCCACCGACCTAGGGGTGCAGCGCTACAAAACCACCTCGAGCCCGGTGTTCCCCAATGACAGTGTTTTGCAAGCTCAGCTTGACAATAGCGCTGTATCCGTTAAGGTACTTGAAGGCGAAACTGTGAGTGGATTCACATTTAACCTGAAAGCTGAGGCCGCTTACGCGATCAACCACCGGTTACAAATCGGGGCTTGGTTGGCCAGCCACCACAGCAATAACTATAGCGAAACAGGCATAGGGTTATTTTTGCACTATAGCTTGTTCAAAAAAGAGCAGATACCTGAACTGTATCGCTCATTTAACTCAGAATTGTTTGAGGAGCAATGGTAGTGAAAACGATCCATTCTGTTTTCTTAGCAACAATGATGGTGGGGTTACCAATTGCAACACAGGGCCAAAAACCTGAAGACTGGCCCGAATCGCAGACTTTGAAAGACCCCGCGATTGCAGATTTCCCTACATCCCAGCCCTCCCGGCTGATTACGGCGCATGACGATAATAAATACGAACTTTTAAACCGCTACACCACGCAACATCTCAAACAAGAGCACGCGCCTCCGCAGATAGAGGAGCGGGCGTTTTCTTATTCAGGGCGGATCATCGTCTTCTGATTTTCAGCTATAAACAGGCTCGGCTGACTAAGACAATCCGTAACTACCCTGCTATCTTCTGCAATGCACCAGCACTGTGTTAAAAAATGCTCATTGACACTTGCACGCTCCCATTGTTCGCCTTGATCTGATGGTTTTCATCGGCAACCTAAGCAGCGTCTCCATTTTTTGTAACGACTCAGCGTGTTTAGATTTTGCTTCATATCAAGGCATTTTCGCGCGGAGAATGTGAGCATAGAGTTAATAGGTGACCATTCGAGTACGAAAATAACGCCGAGATGGGGCAAAAGATGAATACGCTGAGTCGTTACCACTTTTTTTTCAACTCGCTGAAAGTTATGACAATCCATCGTCTGGCGGCATACAGAGCGCCCCTCATGTTACGTTTTGGAATTGCGCCGGCCTGACAGACAACGGATGTACCTGCGCCGGCCGCGTGCTCCTAACCGTATGAATGTAAAAGACAGGCCACAACCTGCTGGCGCGCGGACTGGGTTAGCTGAACTGGCTGTAGAATCACTATAGCGGCGTCTGCCACCTTGCTGCACACCAGCGCGTTGTAGCTAAAGGAAGCTCTGATCGATTCGTCACACGGCATCTTACGGCGCAATCGCCCACTTCTGCGTTGCGGATCTTCGCAATAGCCAGCTGTTACGCGCGATCCGCGCCTTGAACTGGACGATTGTTCACCACAATCTGCTCCCGCCAGAATGAATCAGAGCTTCCTAAACACGGATTCGTTTATCGCTGGGCTAATCGCATCAGGCTGGACTCAACGCGACGGCGCCTTACGCCGCTGTTGAAAAAACTCACGCAGCAGGTTTGCAGAAACATCCGCAAGTAATCCTCCTTGCACTACGACACGATGGTTGTGCCGAACATCGAGTAAGGAATCAAACACACTCCCCGCAGCACCTGTGCGAGGATCGGTTGCAGCAAAAACCAAGCGTTTAATCCGCGCGTGTATGATGGCGCCTGCGCACATAGTGCAAGGCTCTAAAGTGGCATACAGGGTCGCACCCGACAAACGATAATTCCCTAACGTCTTACCTGCTTCACGTATCGCGATGATCTCCGCATGCGCAGTCGGATCATGCGCGGCAATCGGTTGGTTGTATCCGGCGCCCAATTTGACACCCTGCTGTACAATGATTGCCCCCACAGGCACTTCTCCATGCGCCTGCGCCTCTTGAGCCAATGCCAATGCGGCTCGCATCCAAACCTCGTCTTCCGCGGTGAAGCTATTGAGTACCATCGCGCAAATCTACAGTCCTAAAAATGAACACGCAAATTACAGCTACTGTCACGCCTGGACTAACCTCTGAAATATGCCAGCTCTACGGCAAAGAATGGTCTTTTACACTTGTCAACTCACATTGTCCCTATTCACTAGGCACCATAATATGCTGTATTCAGAGTCTCAGGTAACGCTCCGATCAAGGCGTGTGCCGCAGGCAATGGTCGCCCACTTGGCAAGGCAGGCAACGCCGAGAGGGAGGATGCCTGAGGCTCCTAACCGATTGATTATTGGAGGCAGGCTGTACCGAACACCGCAAATTGTGGTGTCGGGTCAATAAAACACTCTATAGCAAAAATACATGCAGCGATTCTCTGAGCACTCATCCATGGTGTTACACCGGCTTGACACAGCAAGACGACGTCTGCGGACGAGCCCCACCTTGATCATTAGCAGCTGGGGCGCTCTGTAGTAAAGCTTTACTGTAGTTTGTCTTAGTAGACTTGATCTGGCGGTTTTCAGAGGGAATCCGATCAGCCATTTCATTTTTTTAACTCACTGAGTCATTACAATGGTTTATTGCTATGGGTGCAGCGGGGATACATAGACCTCTAAAAAGAGATATTTAATAAATATCCATAATAGAATATTTAAAGGCATCCATTTTCGTGATAATTAATTCGGCTTGCAAAATTGCTATTGGGTCGTTCATTTTTAAATTGGAAGGGGCGGGTTTTTCGATCGATCTCTATTAGAAAACAACAACTACTCGCATTATTGATCAAATAATTCGTCTCGGCCCGCCACCCCTTGCCATGAACACTTAAGCTCAACAGGCTCACAGGACAGTCCTCCTGAGTCTCCTATGGGTCAACCCGAATAATGCCGAAAACCGTCTGAAACATTAGGATCGCTATAGAATAGTTCTAAAAACACCAAGGAGACTATGTAGTAGCAAGTCTGTCTGCCACATCCACGCTCAGCGTTCCTTATATGTTCACCAGGGAGGATAGTACGGAATTTCAATTAAATCAGAGCCATGGCTAAGCTTTTTCTTCCGCTACAGGAAGCGTCAGATTGACCCGATGCAACCGGCTATCAGCCACCGACATAAAAGGCAAGCAATCCTTGTGCCTGTGACAGAGATTAATTTTATTAATTGAGATTAGTTACTTTAATGATGAAACAAAGAATGTTGATTTGATTTTTACATTCAAAGCGATCAGTATCCCCCCCGTCTCAAATTCAATCCGAGTAGAGCAAAAATCATGTCCCTAGCAAACCCTTTTTACGACCTTACAAATATTCTATCTCCTGCGATGATGCAGCTTTATGTCATCGCTATGTTCGTAGCGGTTGCCGCTGGCGTTATCTTTGATATCTTCCATAAGAAGAGCCTTCAATATTTCAGCGAAAACGCAAAGAAAGCCGAGCAGGCCGCTCGCCGCACGGTCGGAGGTGGAGAGAAAGCCTCGCTGGCGATATCCACTGTCGCTAATGAAGTATTGACTTCTTCTGAATTTGCCAATCCAAAGCGTCGCCTTTCCCACCTGTTTACCATGTACGGCTTTATCCTCTTTGTCATCAGCACTGTGGTCCTGATTTTCGGATATGCCGATTCCGCCCAAGCCGGCATCTGGCCACTGCTATGGCATCTGGGCGCCTTAATGATCTGTATTGGCGGATACTGGTTTTGGTTCGGCATACGCTGCGATTTAACCTCTGAAGGTAAAAAATGGTATAAACTCGCACGTGCTGACATCTTCATCGTATCCCTACTGATGACAGCAACCTTCGCCCTGCTATGGTCCATCTTTGGTGGTCTCCTGTTCTTTATTATTTTTATCCTGGCCAGCACCGTTCTGTTCACCACAGTTATTTGGTCGAAGTTTGCGCATATGTTCTACAAGCCCGCAGCTGCTTATCAGAAGAAGATCACCAAGGCGGATGGTTCACAGGAGAACCTGCCTGACGTGGGAGACCTCTCAGATTCTGAAATTCAATCGCGCTATCCCGATATCCCTGAATACATGGGCGCCAACCCTGAATACATGGGCCTTGGAATCAAGCGAGAACCTCCGCACCATTTCTAACACTTTATTTAACCGATTAATTAAGATAGAGGAATATCATGCCTACATTCGTATACATGACTCGCTGCGATGGCTGTGGATACTGCGTCGACATCTGCCCGTCAGACATTATGCACATCGACACCACCTATCGCCGCGCTTACAACATTGAGCCTAATATGTGCTGGGAGTGCTACTCCTGCGTCAAGGCCTGTCCGCACAACGCGATTGACGTACGCGGTTACGCCGACTTCGCTCCGCTGGGGCACTCGGTTCGGGTAATCCGTGATGAGGAAAAAGGTGTCATCGCATGGCGCATTAAGTCCCGCAACGGCGAAATCGACATGAACTTGCTGGCACCGATCACCACCAAGCCCTGGGGCAAGCACATTCCGCAACTGAAGGATGTTCCTGGTCCGAGCAAAGAACAGCGTGATAGCCAGTTGCTGTACAACGAACCCAAATATATCCGTATGGATGAAGGTGACATTCACACCTTGGATTCTAACGGTCTGCAAATGAAAGAAGGGGTTTACTACTAATGCCTAAGACTATTGTTGAAGATAATATCGATATCCTGGTCGCAGGTGCCGGCCTCGGCGGCACCGGTGCCGCTTTTGAAGCGCGCTACTGGGGGCAGGACAAGAACATCGTCATCGCTGAAAAAGCGAATATCGATCGTTCCGGTGCGGTTGCACAAGGCCTCTACGCGATCAACTGCTATATGGGTACCCGTTTTGGTGAAAACAATCCGGAAGATCACGTTCGCTATGCGCGGATTGACCTGATGGGCATGGTACGCGAAGACTTGCTGTTTGATATGGCCCGTCACGTTGACTCAGCCGTACACCAGTTTGAAGAGTGGGGCCTGCCGATCATGCGTGATCCCAAGTCTGGCTCCTACCTGCGTGAAGGACGCTGGCAGATCATGATCCACGGTGAATCTTATAAGCCAATCGTAGCCGAGGCCGCGAAAAAATCAGCTGATAAGGTCTACAACCGTATTTGCGTGACCCACCTGCTGATGGATGAGGCCAAGGAAAACCGTGTCGCCGGTGCAGTCGGGTTTAACGTACGTACTGGCAACTTCCACGTATTCAAATCAAAAGCTGTCATCGTCGGTGCTGGTGGCGCATCCAACATCTTCAAGCCGCGTTCGGTAGGTGAAGGAGCAGGTCGTGTATGGTATGCGCCCTGGTCGTCCGGTTCAGCTTATGGCCTGATGATTCAGGCAGGCGCCAAGATGACCCAGATGGAAAACCGTATCGTCTTGGCACGCTTCAAGGACGGATATGGACCGGTAGGTGCTTACTTTCTGCATTTGAAGACCTACACTCAAAACTGCTATGGCGAAGAGTACGAATCCAACTGGTTCCCTGACTTGCAGAAAATGGTCGGCAAGGCATATTTGGATCCGGAAGCGTCTCACGTTTCCCATCGCCCGATTCCTACCTGCCTGCGTAACCACGCGCTGCTCAATGAAGTTAATGCTGGCCGTGGTCCCATTCACATGGTCACCATGGAAGCTTTCCAGGATCCACATCTGGAAGAAATCGGCTGGCACAACTTCTTGGGTATGACCGTAGGTCAGGCAGTGCTCTGGGCTGCGACCGATGTTAACCCCAAGTATGAAAATCCGGAGCTCACCCTTTCCGAACCCTATGTTATGGGATCCCACGCGACCGGTTGCGGCGCATGGTGCTCTGGTCCCGAGGATATTTCTCCCGACGAGTACTTCTGGGGCTACAACCGTATGACCACTGTCGAAGGTTTGTTTGGTGCTGGTGATGCTGTGGGCGGTACCCCGCACGCATTTTCTTCAGGATCTTTTACTGAAGGCCGGTTGGCTGCAAAAGCTGCGTGCAAGTATATCGATGACGGTAAAGCAAACGGTATCCGTGTTTCTCAGGAGCAGATCGATCGCCGTAAGGAAGAGATCTTCAAGCCGATGGAGCACTATAAAATTTACCGCAATGAAATCGTTGCGGGCTCGGTCAGCCCAAGCTATATCAACCCACGTCAGGGCCTCGATCGTCTGCAAAAGATGATGGACGAATACTGCGGTGGTGTGACAGTCAGCTACATGACCAATGAAAAACTGCTGCATATCGGTTTGAAAAAGCTGAAGACTCTGCAAGAGGACCTGGAGAAAGTCGCTGCCGAGAATATCCATGAGCTGTTGCGGGCATGGGAACTCAAGCATCGAACCTTGGCTTCGGAAGCGGTTTTTCAGCACACCTTGTTCCGTAAAGAAACCCGCTGGCCGGGTTACTACTACCGCGGTGACGCCATGAAGGTGGACGATGAGAACTGGCATGTATTGACCGTGTCTCGTCGTGATCCCAAGACGGGTGAATACACCATGGAGAAAGCACCTTTGTATCACCTCGTTGGCGATATCGAAGATAAAGCATTGGCCGAACTAAAGGCTAAGGAAGGCAAATAACGCGCCTGCTACAAGCGCCAAGGGTTGGAATAACAACCCTTGGACAACCTGAAAAGACCAACATGCGTGTTGGTCTTTTTTTTTAACGCAAACGACTCCATTCGGGTCTTGTCAGTATTTCCCCCATCCCCGCACGTCGTGTATATTTCCTCTCTGATTCACATCCAGAATATTGCGGCCACAAATTGTCATAAACTAATGAGCATTGTATGAACATTATTGATAAAACCGATGAAGAGCTTAAGGAAGTCGCTTTCTCCTATTTCGATGACCTGATCAAGTATTCGAATAAGGGGCAATACGGCAATTTCGTCAAGAACTTTTCTTATGATCTTTTACTGGGACTCAACGAAGTCGAAGTGGGCAAGCAGTTTGCAAAAAGTGAACTAACACGTAACCTTGATCCTGATTATGACTTTCTCGGTTTCATACGTCGGGGCGAACATGTCACCTGCCTCTTCCGGGTACGCAGCAGCAAGAAAGAAGGTGAATGGCTGGGACGCATGGTCATTGGTTATGAGCGAGGTGAAGTCAAAATTTTTGCGGCAGCTATTTTTTAAAACGTTATGTCTGAAACGATTCAAGAAAACAAGTTTGTCGAGTTGAACTACAAGGTACTCGACGCAAAAACCGGTCAAGTTCTATCTACCGTCGAATTCCCGATCAGCTATGTTCATGGTGCAGATCAGGTACTTGCAACCCAGGTCACTGACCAGCTCTATGGGCGAAGCGCTGGCGACGTCATCGAAGTGCCCATTGACGGGAATATGATTTTTGGCCCCCGCGATGAAAATCTGGTTTTCACCGATTATATTGAGAACGTACCCGAGGAATACCGGGAAGTCGGCTTGAAAATCTTAATGGAAAACGAAAAAGGTGAGTCCAAAGCGTTCATTGTCACGCGAATGAATGATAAAACCCTGACGATCGATGGCAACAACCCACTTTGTGGACGTGACCTGATATTCAAGCTGGAAATCCTGACGGTCAGAGATGCTACCGAGGCGGAAATCGAAGCGGGGACTCGAGTCATAGACGGACCTGACGTAGAGATCGCTCCAGAGAGTATGGTGCCGATTGACAAGTTTTCAAAATAACCTGAACGATTCGCAAAAACAACCGTCGGTCTGCGTCCATGCCTTTGAACCAATGAGTTGAACGGGAGGGCCGTTCAGTGCGCTGAGTCAGTCAAAACGTTACAACAACTTGCTCATTTTTCAGCCTGTTGCTCGAACATTTTCTTAAAGATCCCGGGCAAAAATTCGTAAGTATAGGCATTTTCGCCACAGTGAATCAGATGATTTTCGTCTAGCCTAAACGTCAGGTATGGATGGACTTCCTTACCGTCTGCCGCCTCGATACCTGTGGTGTCATCGAGAAT
This sequence comes from Thiotrichales bacterium, assembly GCA_024763135.1. GTDB lineage: Bacteria > Pseudomonadota > Gammaproteobacteria > UWMA-0217 > UWMA-0217 > JANTGD01. The sequence goes on from JANTGD010000027.1 coordinate 17,226, forward strand.
ACTGGCAATGCTGAAAGCAATATCAGCCGTCGTATTCTCCATTTCTGCCCCTTGCAAACCGGCTTCCACCAGTTTAACCGCAATGGCCTGTGAAATCTCCTTCATCAGTGCTATCTGGCACTGTTCAAATCCATCGGTATCCTGTACGAGTTTCATGTATTTTTTACGTGGCTATGTAGAAAAAAGTGATGTCACTAATATAGCAAAGAGTCAACCTAGATTCCGCAGTTGGGCGCGAAAAAGACGCGTAAGCAATTGGTGTGCCTGGTGAATCAGAAAAACTCGTGGTCACCTTATTGGTGATGAG
>JANTGD010000028.1 GCA_024763135.1 Thiotrichales bacterium
AATAAGGTGACCACGAGTTTTTCCGATTCACCATGCACACCAATATCTTACGCGTCTTTTTTGCGCCCAACTGAGGTTTTTAGGTTTAAGGAAGCTCCGATTTATTCTGGCGCGAGCAGATTGTGGTGAAAAATCGTCCCGTTCAAGGCACGGATCGCAGGTAATAGCGGGCTATTGCGAAGATCCGCAACGCGGAAGTGGGCGATTTCGCGCCGCAAGATGCCGTGTTACGAATTGATCAGAGCTACCTTAACCCGGCAATCGATGAATCTCTGGCACGCGCGAAATCCGCTACAGAAGAGCAAACCGCACATAAACACACGAAGACGATCCGTCGTAAAGCTTCTTTCATTGGGTCTCTGGTCGCTCTGGATGAGGCTTAATGATGGATTGTCTCAGTAGCTGTCGATTGCGGCACCTGGGACACCCTATGGAGTATCTCAATAACCCGATTCAGCGAGTCAACTTACGAAACTCCCAGAAAGCAACCACAATACCCAGCACCACAATGCCGATCGCAGTGGGAATCAGTACCCAGATATACGCTTCCAAATAAGCGACGATGAGTGTTGCCAGAGAAATAAAAATACCCAGCACAATAAACCGCCAGCCGATATAGACACCGGCCAGAAATACTGAAAGCGACAGCACTGTCATCAAGGCCAGTGCCGTTGCATCATTATCCAAGCGCCCGACCTGGTTGAGCAAAAAAACCGTTTTGATTGCGATAAATACCGAGCCCCAATGCAAAACCTGTTGACGAATAAACTGATAGCCACCGATTTCATGACGCTTATACCGAGACCATTCCGAAATAATCGCTGCAATCGCAAATACCGGTATCATCCACAGCCAATAGGTGTAACTCGCCTGCGAGGCGAAATTCGTATAAGCCACGCCAATAAAGCACAGCACCACCAGAGAAGCAAGAATCGCCTCACTGACAAAGATGCGATGAAACCAACCTTTCGGGTCGGTCCAGATTGTTTTTTTTCTGCTTACTGATGGGGGTTGCTGATTGGCCATCGCTGTTTTGTACCCTCACATACTATTAAAGTGCAACGCAACTTCCGCTTGCTCCAATGGTTCTAATAAATTACAGGCTCGCTCGACGGTTGCGTAATCGCCACTGACGATCAACAGGCTCGAACCGCCATACAGCAGACATTTATAGCAATACAGCGTTCCCTGCTGCACGCCGATCCGGTGAAATTCTTCATCCATAGTCTCGACACTGGCTGAACCCTGCCCGGCATTTTGTGCAGGACGCCCCAAAATTTTGATTTGGCGACTGTCAAATCCCGTCTCGAGCAAATACTGCCGTGCCTGCCTGGCCTCGGCATCATTGGGGAACACTGCGATACAACTACTGACCTTGTCCATTTTCCGTCTACCTAACGGCGCGAGCACATACATGGAATTTCGAGCCAGCATACGAAGTTACTCTACCGGACGCTGTCACTTGTGTGACAACATTCGGCGCTCAACTCGCAGACGCCGCGCGCTGCACCAACACGGCCTGTGTCTCAGGAAAATTGCTTACTCAGACTTAAAGCAGCTCTGATTAATTGATTGTGGTGAAAAATCGTCCCGTTCAAGGCGCGGATCGCAGGCAATAGCGGGCTATTGCGAAGATCCGCAACGCAGAAATGGGCGATTTTGCGCCGCAAGATGCCGTGTTACGAATTGATCAGAGCTTCCTTGACTACTCTGCGAACCCCTGAAGTTGGTCAGATCAATGCGCAAAATTTGGGGGAGTGCTTGGGTGTGCCGAAAAATAATTGACAGCGCTTGTCGATCTGCAGCAGGGCAGACACGCCGCAGGCTGCGCAGCATCAGGAATCGCGCGCGAGCGCTGCACCTAATGCATCGGCTCGCATCCGCAGGTGATATAGGTCATCAATGATCATACGGGAGCCGTCGGTATGTAAAACACCGGCTTTTTTTAGCGCCTGCAAATGCCGATTGACAACCTGGCGGGCAGAACCAACCATTTCCGCAAGCTTTTCATTGGATAAACCATTGAGTAGCGAAACCTCGATGCCGGAACCACTCTGTGCATCAGGCGACCCTTCCAGCGTGGCATAGCGCAGGATGACCCGAGCCAACCGTGTTTCGGTATCGAAGAGCCCCAGATCAGCCACCACAGCCTCGCGCATGCGGATCTGCTCGGCGAGATAAGGGAGAAAATTTTGATTGAATTCGGGATGTGCGGAAATCCACGCACGCACAGATGCCAACGGTGCCGAGAGTAGCTGCAAATCATCTAACGCGGCAGGAATCACAGGATGTTCTTTATCATCGAGCAGGCTCAATACATCGTAGACATCACCCGCTTTGAGAATCATGATGGCAATCTGCTTGCCGGTAACAGGGTGCGCCTGGAGCAACTCCATGCGCCCTTCCATGACCACATAGAAACGACGCAACACCACGTCACTGCTGTGCACAGACCCCCGATTCCAGGTTTCCAGGCGAAAATGACGCAGCATATCGTCGAGTAAGTCCTGCGACAGCCCATGAAACAGCCTGCTGTTTGCAAGACGCGCGCGAAAGGTATTGTACAGCGGGATGCCAGTCTTCATAGATTCCGGTTATAACGAACCTTTGCCCTGCGTTGGCTGAACGCGGAAAAAAACCGTATGTGCCCGCCACGGAGCACATGCGGCTGATGCAAAGTATAACCGGCCTTAGGCTGGAAAACACCTTACCGCTGTAGCGCCGCCTCCACCGCTAGCACATGCTGCGTGGTGCTGAGCACCGTATCGGGATTCAAGCTCATGGAGTCGATTCCCAGCTGGACCAAATACTCGGCCATTTCGGGATAGTCCGAGGGCGCCTGGCCACACAATCCCGAGTGTCGCTGATTCCGCCGGGCACCTTCCACGGCCAAGCGAATCATGGTTTTAACGCCTTCATCGCGCTCGTCGAAATCAAAGGATACGATTTCAGAATCACGATCCACCCCCAGTGTCAGTTGGGTGAGATCGTTCGAACCAATCGAGAACCCATCGAAAATCTCGGCAAAACGATCAATGAGCACCACATTGTTGGGAATCTCGCACATGACATAGATCTCCAGCCCGTCGTCTCCTCGCTTGAGCCCATTAGCCGCCATCACCTCCAGCACCTTTTCGCCTTCTGCCACAGTGCGACAAAAGGGGATCATCAGTCTGACATTGGTCAATCCCATGGTTTCTCGTACACGCTTCATCGCGGCACATTCCATGGCAAAGCCTGCCTGATAGGCGGGATGAGCGTAGCGCGATGCACCGCGAAAACCGATCATGGGGTTACTTTCCTCGGGTTCGAAATAGCGCCCCCCCAACAATGCCGCGTATTCATTACTCTTGAAATCGGACATGCGGACCACCACGGGCTTAGGATAGAACGCAGCGGCAATCGTCCCGACCCCTTCGGACAGGCGCTTTACAAAAAAATCCTCCGCCCCGGCATATCCTTCAGTGAGGGCATCGAGCGCCCGCCGATCCCGCGGGTCGCTCACTTTTTCCGGATGGAGCAGGGCCATTGGATGCGCTTTGATGTACTCATTGATAATAAATTCCAAACGCGCCAAGCCCACACCATCATTGGGCAAAGCCTGGGTACTGAAGGCGATATCCGGATTCCCCAGATTGAGCATGATCTTGGTTTTTGGCCGTTTGAGACCACTCAAGTCGGTCTGTTCAACATGAAACGGCACTTCACCGCGAAAAACCAACCCCTCATCTCCACTGGCACAACTGACGGTCACCTCTTCGCCCGTAGGCACTGTCTCGGTCGCATTGTCACAACCGACCACTGCGGGAATGCCCAATTCACGGGAAATAATCGCTGCGTGACAGGTTCTACCACCGCGGTTGGTCACGATGGCGGCGGCAACCTTCATCACCGGCTCCCAGTCGGGGGTTGTGGTATCGGCCACAAGGACTTCGCCTGCTTGAAATTCATGCAGGTGGGCCACATCGGGAATATAGCGTGCTTTACCCTGGCCGATCTTAGTACCTACGGCATAGCCTCGCGCAAGAATTTCCCCTTCGCCATCAAGATGGTATTGCTCGAGAATATGGCCTTTTTTCTGCGACGCCACCGTTTCCGGGCGCGCCTGCACGATGTACAACTTGCCATCGATGGCATCTTTCGCCCATTCCATATCCATGGGTTTTTGATAGCCGGCCTGCTCACTGTAATGATCTTCGATCAACAACGCGTATTCCGCAAGCTTGAGGACTTCATCGTCATTAATGCAATACCGTTTGCGATCTTCTTCCGGAACATCTTCGTTACGCGTCGTCGCCTTGGTATGCCCCTTGGCATAAATCATTTTAATTTTTTTACTCCCCAAGTGACGCCGCACAACAGCCCGATAGCCTTGCTGAAAGGTGGGTTTGTGAACGTAAAATTCGTCTGGTTCGACGGCGCCCTGAACCACATTTTCACCCAGTCCATACGCACCCGTAATAAATACGACATCTTCGAAGCCGGTTTCCGTATCGATGGAAAACATCACACCACTGGACGCCAAATCGGAACGCACCATCTTCATCACGCCAATAGACAAGGCCACTTTGAAATGATCGAAACCCTGATCAATACGGTAGTGAATGGCTCGATCGGTAAATAAGCTGGCGAAGCAGCGCCGACAGGCATCGAGCAGCATCGCATTCCCGCTGATATTGAGGTAGGTATCCTGCTGCCCCGCAAATGAAGCGGTAGGCAAATCTTCTGCGGTTGCTGAGGAACGCACCGCAAGCGTCACATCGTCGCCGTACTGCGCCCGCAGTTTGTCGTAAGCAACCAGAATCTCTGTCTGCAGATCCGCCGGCAGTTCGGCGGAATAAACGATCTCCCGTGCTTGCGCACCACGCCTGGCCAGATCGTCGACACTATCCGGATCGAGATCATCCAATACGGCATGCAATCTGTCCCAGGCCCCCGCCTGATCGAGCACATAGCGATAAGCATCGGCGGTAATGGCAAACCCATTCGGAATCAAAATACCTTTGGGTGTCAGTTGTTGGTACATTTCTCCCAGGGAGGCGTTTTTACCACCGACCTTGGGAACATCTTCGATACCCAGCTCACTGAACCAGAGTACCATGGGCTGTTTCTCGCTCATGCGGTCTCCTCCATTTCAGGATCGTATTGACCTTGCCGCGCCAAACTGTTCAGGCGTGCCCGTTTGAGCAGCGCCTGCTGCGCAGCGGCAACGTTTTCGGCCTTTCCCCGCCAGGCTTCGAGCACGGGTTGTTGCAGCGCGCGCCCATAGGAGATACTTAACTGCCAGGGTGCGTTGCCGCGCAGTTGATTGATGGCATTGAGATTTAAGGTCGCCTCTTCGGGGCCTTGCCCACCAGAGAGAAAATTGATGCTGGGCACCGCAGCAGGCACGGTGCGGCGCAACACTTTGAGGGTTGCCTCGGCTACTTCTTTGGGCGGGGCCCGCCGGCAGTCTTTACCTGGCAACACCATATTCGGCTTCAGAATCATCCATTCTAATTTGACCTTGTGCAAATACAGCGCATGAAACACCTCGTGCAAGACTTGCTCTGTGACCACCGCGCAGCGATCGATCTCATGATCACCATCCATGAGTACTTCCGGCTCAACGATCGGAACAATCCCCAGGCTCTGACAGACCGCCGCATAGCGAGCCAGCATTTCCGCATTGGCACGCCGGCCCAGTGCGGTTGGATTGTGTGTGGTAATCGGGTAGACCTCGCGCCATTTGGCAAAGCGTGCACCTTGCTCTTTATACTGTTCCAGGCGTTCTGCCAACCCATCCAGCCCATAGGTGATTAGATCACCCGGTGCTTCGGGCAGAGGTCCTTTGCCTTGATCGACTTTGACACCCGGCACAATTTTTTGTGCCCACGCAACCTCGGGCAGTGGGTGTCCCGCATCATCTTTTTGCCCCAGGGTTTCTTCGAATAAAATCACCCCACTCAAATACTGACCGAGGCCCGGGGTGGTCAATAATAGCGAGCGGTAGGCGCGGCGCGTTTCCTCAGTCGATTCCACGCCAATAGGGTCGAAACGTTTTTTAATCGTCGGCAGACTCTCATCCGCGGCCAAAATGCCACGATAGTCGTCTACCATATCCTCGATCGTTTGTTGCAACTCAGTCTCGGTGCTCATGATTCCTCCTGGGAACATTACCCATTTGCCGACTGCTGGCGCCTCTCTCGACGGCCAGCAGCCTCTCAAATTAAAATTCAAGTGGTGCTGCAGATCTTCTATCGGGCAAAATGCTGCGTTCTATTCAGAACCGCCTTCTCATCTAATCGACCTTTCGATCAAACTACGCCACTACATTAGAGCATCGAGGCAGCCCCCGGCTGTCACCTGTATGACAGCGCTTTAAAGATCATAGCTGGCGTGTAAGGTCGGCATAATCACCTCAGTCCGTTGCAATCGCTGCGCAAAGGCACGCATGGCCTCTTCCTCACCATGAATCAAAAAGGTACGTTTGGGATTGCCTGTTTTTTGCTGCCAGGCCAGCAGCTCTGCTTGATCTGCATGTGCGGAGAACCCCCCAATCGTGTAAATACTGGCATTGACACTGATCTCTTCGCCAAAAATATGCACCTTTTTGGCACCATCGATAATCCGTCGCGCCAAGGTTCCCTGTGCTGCATAACCAACGAAAATCACGCTGTTGCGTTTATCCCATAGATTGTGCCTGAGATGGTGTCGCACCCGGCCTCCGGTGCACATGCCCGAACCTGCCATAATAATAGCCCCCCCTTCGATTTGATTAATGGCGATCGACTGGGCTGTCTCGCGAGTAAAATGCAAACGGGGCAGCGCAAATGGATCATCCCCATCCTGAGAGAGCTGCAGCGCCTCGGTATCGAAACACTCGGGATGGCGGCGGAAAATTTCGGTGGCCGAAATCGCCATGGGAGAGTCCAAAAAAACATTGATTAAACGTGGTATTGCGTTTTTTTCCATGCCTTCGCGCAGGTAGTACAAAATTTCCTGCGCGCGCTCCAACGCAAAGGTGGGAATAATGACATTCCCCCCTTGCTCAATGGTTTGGTTGATTGCCTGATATAGCTCTTCGATCGATGGCTTGAGCTGTTTGTGCAGGCGATCTCCATAAGTCGTTTCCATGACCAGCGTGTCTACCGCAGGCGGGGTGGCCGGATCACGTAAAATCACTCTGCCGCTGTATCCCAAATCCCCGGAAAACAGTAAGCGCTGGTGGCGGTTTTTTTCTTCTAGTTCAAAAAAAAGGCTTGCAGACCCCAAAATATGCCCTGCATCCAGGAAGGTGACCCGAATGCCCGGCGCAATCTGCAAGGGTGTATTGTAATCGACATGACGCCCAAAATAGTCGAAGCTGTTGAGCGCATCGAGCGTAGTGTAAAGGGGTTCCAGCGGCTTTTTGTGATGCTTCCCGTGCCGTTGGGCACGTCGCTGCTGATAACGCGCTTCTTCCTCCTGCAGTCCGGCCGAATCCAGCAGGACCAGGCGCGCCAGCTCGAACGAAGCTGCAGTACTGATAATTTCTCCGGTAAACCCCTGCTTGACCAGCAATGGAATACGCCCACAGTGATCAAGATGCGCATGGGTCAACAGTAAATAATCGATACTCGCCGGATCAAATCCGAAAGGGGCCGCATTTTCTTCAACCAGCTCTCGCCCGCCTTGATACATCCCGCAGTCGATTAATATCTGTTTTCCGGCACATTCCACTAAGTGGCAGGAACCGGTGACATTGCGATCAGCCCCATGAAAAGAAAGGCGCATAACTTAAGACCCCGAGTTACTGTTTAGCACGAATGATTAAAACATCCTTGCGGGCATCGTGCATCACGACGCTGGCGGTGGAACCCAGCCGATCCAAAACCCCCTGATTGCCATGCGTACCGACCACAATCAAGTCGACATCCCGTTGATTGGCGTATGCAGCAATTTCGTGACCCGCGGAATGATCCGTCATCACGACCTCAATCTGCGCCTGAGGCTGCCCCACCTGCTGACGCAGGCTGTCCAGTTCGTGCTGCGACTGTTGCATAAAAAAATGCTTGGGATCCCTATTCTCAGGCGGGATCTGATCTTCTGCCATGTCTTCAGGAAAGTGCTCGATTACATGCAAGAGCGTGAGTTTTGCCTGCATCAATTCGGCCAGACCCGCCGCCTGAATGACCGCATCATTACCAATATCGGAGAAATCCGTTGCCACCAAAATACTTGTGTAAGTTCGCACCATGATCACCTTTCAGCTGGATTGTTGAGTTAGCGCCGAGAACCAACGCCGTCGTCTAGCAGCGATGATTCTTTCAGCTTACAAATTTTCTTATCTATTCTCTGAGTAAAGGGTGGAGAGACTACCCAAACCGCCTGGAGACTCATATCAGGATACTCCGACGGCAGGAAACGCTCTTAAAAAAACAACCTCAAACACTCACTGATGATCAGTAAATTCCACTTACTGGACCATTTCTTTCATTGTCTCGCACTCGTCTGGGCGATTGGACACACCCGGCTAGAGATCGACCGGAAAAACATAGTCTGGGTCCGCTCCGGCCCAGCGCAGTTTCATTTGGCATTGCGTCAGTTCTTCGGGTGCGCAATGCAATATAACAACATATGCGCCCGCCTCGATCGCTGCGTGAATCTCTTCCAGAGAATCATCGGGTATACCCATTCGATGTAGCGCACCCGCCAATTCTGTAAGGGCGGCTGCACCGGCCATCGCACCACCGGTAAGTGCCGCTCCCGCAATGGCGCCACCAAGCGCTTCAACAATCGGGCCTGCAGCCAGCAATGGTCCAATACCAGGCAATACAAACAGCCCCGTCGCCCCTGCCAACAGCCCCCATAAGCCGCCCCAAAAAGCGCCATGTTCACCCCATACTTTCATGCGTTCACCCGCATTTGAATAGGAGATGCCGAGCATATCATCCCCCGACCCACCGGAACGATGCAGTACCGAAATACGATCGGAGGGAAAATCTTCCTTGATCAGACGCGCCACCAACTGATTGGCCTGGTCTTTATTTTTGAACACACCAACCGCTAATGTAAGACGCGGCTGTTCGTGGGCTGAGGTATGAGATTCATTGGCGGTCATAAGCGTACAAACTCCTCACGATTATTTACGGGACATTTTCTTGGAACATTGGCCTTGTCAGCCACACGCTGCGCCCTCGCTATCACAACCTTACCCAGAACTCGTTCTCTATCCGGGCAGGCTCTCTCTCATTCGTTACAACAATAAGACTGAGTGTTCGCACCAACTGCCGGGCGCAATCCCCTAGCGAATGTTTTCTACCACTACGTGCAGCTGTTTCTGCATCGCTTATGGGCCACTATAAAAAGAGATTCTGTTGGCTGCTGTCACCTTGGTGACAGAAGTTAGTGAATGGATTTCGTTAGACTCAACGCCGTGGTGTTCTTGGCAATTTCATGGGAGTAACGAAAATGAGTATTGAAGTCAATGGAAAAACCATAGAGACAGATGAAGAAGGTTATCTGCTCAATCCCGATGACTGGGACGAGGAGGTCGCCAAAGAATTGGTCCGCCAACACGAAGCCGCAGGGCATCGCAAAGTGACTGAAGAGGGTTGGCGGATGATTCAATATTTCCGGGATTATTATGAGCAACACCAAACCCACCCCAGCATGCACAAACTGTTGACCGAGCGGGCGCATTTGGAAGGTAAGCATTTCGAGGATGAAAAGTCATTCCGTGACCATCTCTACGAACTGTTTCCTCATGGTCCCATCCGCATGCTCAGCAAACTGGCCGGGCTGCCTAATCCCGAACATGAAGTGGAAACCTAAACTCCTCCACTGTGAACTGGCTCTGCATGGCGATGTATTGGCACCTGCTTTTTTGGATGCACCGAGAGACGGATAGCCAGGGCATGGCATCCAATGAGCACGAAATAAGGCGAAACCGGGACAGACTATCGACCGGTACGTCGGTGCCTGCACAACCAACCTCACCCTCAAAGAGGGTGTCGCAAAAATCCGTCCAGGACTTTGCGTCACGCGAAAAGGAAAAAGTGTGATTTTTCCTTTCCTCACAGAAACAACGACTTGTGGTCGTTGTTTCTGACAGCCTCTTTTTTAAGGAAGCCCTGATTAATTCTGGCCCGAGCAGATTGTGGTGAAAGATCGTCCAGTTCAAGACACGGATCGCAGGTAATCGCTGGCTATAGCGAAGATCCGCAACGCAAACGTGGGCGATTTTGCGCCGCAAGATGCCTTGTTACGAATTGATCAGAGCTTCCTTAACAGGCTGTTAAGGTGAAAGCGTATCTTGGTCGATGTTCGAGGCGTCGCGATGGTGAGTTGATTTGCGTCGGATTTTCCCTCAATTTGCGGTGAATCGTTGCGCTATCTAAAGCGCATCAGAGAAAACTCCAGCAAAATTCAGCTAATTTGCAGAGAGCGACTCAGCTAACCCCTGAAATACACCAGCTCTGCATTAAAAAATGGTCATTGACACTCGTAGCCCTACCTGTTCAGCCTTGATCTGCGCATTTCATAGGCAATCTGAGCAGTGACTTCATATGTGACCACTCGCTGAGTCGCTTCATTCGCAGAAGTCTTTCTATTTTCTAGGCTGACAAGAGGAGGTTCTATGAACCAGCTCCCCTATGAAAGTCCCCGCCCGGATCTCCCCGAGGCGCTTTCTGATTTGTATGAGCTCGCGCTCGATCTACGCTGGTCGTGGAGTCATGTCGCGGACGATCTTTGGCGTTACATCGACGCAGAGCTGTGGTATCAGACACAAAATCCCTGGTTGATTCTGCAGACCGTCAGCCATGCGCATCTGAACAAGCTGGCGCAGGATCAGAAATTCATCGCGCTATTGCAGGAAATGCGCGCGGAGCAACTGACCGCACAAGCTGCACCGGGCTGGATCGAGACCAATAATAGCCCTTCTGTGGGCTACTTCAGTATGGAGTTCGGCCTGTCCGAGGCGTTGCCCATTTACTCCGGTGGTTTGGGCGTGTTGGCGGGAGACCACCTCAAAAGCAGCAGCGAGTCAGGTCTCAACCTCACTGCGGTCGGTTTGCTCTATCAGCAGGGCTATTTTCGCCAGGGTCTGGATGCAGCGGGCCGTCAACTGGCGTTCTATCCCTACAACGATCCGACGCAGCTGCCCGTCCGTCCCGCACGCGATGCCGAAGGAGAATGGTTGCACGTCAATGTCGCTCTGCCTGGACGTAACCTATACCTGAGGCTTTGGCAGGCACGGGTTGGCCGCATCCTGCTGTATCTACTCGACAGCAATACGCCCCTGAATACCCCTGCAGACCGCGGTATCACCAGTGAACTCTACGGTGGCGGCTTAGAAATGCGTTTACAACAGGAGCTGGTTTTGGGCATGGGAGGGTACCGCGCACTCGTAGCTCTGGGACACAATCCCGATGTCTGCCATCTCAATGAAGGCCATGCGGCATTTGTGGTGCTGGAACGTGCGCGCGAATTGATGCGTCGCGAGCAGGTCAGCTTAGACGTTGCCTTGATTGCCACCCGCGCTGGCAATCTATTCACCACGCACACACCAGTAGCCGCCGGTTTCGACCGTTTTCCACCGGCCCTGTTCTGCCAGTATCTGGAACCCTTTGCGCAAGACCTGCAGGTTGACTGCCGAACGCTGCTCGATTTGGGGCGGTATGAGCGCGCTGCCGACCATGAGCCGTTCAACATGGCCGTTTTGGCGGCACGTGGCAGCTTGGCGATCAATGCCGTCAGCCGCCTGCATGAGCAGGTCAGTCAGCGCCTTTTTCAAAACATGTTTCCGCGCTGGCCCCACACTGAAGTGCCCATAGGGCATATTACCAACGGTGTTCATGTACCCACCTGGGATTCCGAGCAAGCCGACACCTTGTGGACTAAACTTTGTGGGAAAGCCCGCTGGCTGGAGCCGCGTGGAGATCTGGAGCAATCCATCCATCAGGCCAGTGATGCCGAACTATGGGAGATGCGTGGCCAGAATCGTCAGGCGCTGATCGCGTGGTTGCGTCACCGGATGACCTGTCAGAGTTCTCTTGGTTATTTGCCAGCCACCGAGGCTCAAGCCATCGACCAAGTGCTCGATCCCAATGCGCTGACTATCGGTTTCGCACGTCGCTTCGCCACCTACAAACGTCCGAATCTCCTGCTCTACGATCGACAACGCCTGGCACACCTCCTCACTCAGGCCGAACGCCCTGTACAGCTCGTCATCGCCGGAAAAGCGCACCCACAAGATCACAATGGCCAGAACATGATCCAGCAGTGGATTGAATTTATCCGCGATTTCCAACTGTCAACGCGTGTACTGTATGTGATCGACTACGATCTGATGGTTGCAAACCAGCTGGTCCAGGGTGTGGATCTTTGGCTGAATACGCCGCGACGCCCCTGGGAAGCCAGCGGCACCAGCGGTATGAAGGTGCTCGTCAATGGCGGCCTGAATCTGTCGGAGCTGGATGGCTGGTGGGCGGAGGCATATACGCCAGATGTGGGCTGGTGCCTGGGTGATGGCCTGGAGCACGACCATGATCCAGCCTATGACACCGCAGAAGCCAATGCACTCTATAAGCTGCTCGAAGATGAGGTAGTGCCGCAGTTTTATACGCGTGACACGCAGGGTATTCCCACCGCCTGGGTCGCACGGATGCGTAATAGCATGGCCAGACTGACACCGTTTTTTTCCACGAATCGCATGGTGCAGAACTACTATCAGCAGTACTACCAACCCCTGGCAGCGGCCTATGCGCAACGCAGCGCCGACGGTGCACAGCGGGCAAAAGCACTCTCCGAATGGCTGACGCAAATCGAACGCCACTGGGATAGCATTCATCTGGGCAATGTCGGCGCCGCCAGCGAGGAGGAACAGCACACCTTTACCGCACAGGTTTATCTCGACGATCTGCATGCAGAGGATGTGCAGGTACAACTCTATGCCGATGCGCGAGATGACTTCCCACAGTGTACCCTGGACATGGCGCAAACCGGGAAACTCGCCGGCGCCATCAATGGCTTCACCTATGCCCTATCGATCGCAGCCGAGCGGCCCGTCGAGGATTACACCGTGCGCATCATCCCGCATCATTCGGAGGCTCAGATTCCACTGGAAAGCGCGCACATTCTGTGGCAGCGCTAACGCAGTTCAATTAGTCTGGGTGATACCTCATAACCACTCATGCCCTGCAGCCAGTCTTGCTGACCTTTTCTGCACCAACTGATTCCGCCAGAATTAAAAAAACCCCTGACCCAGGCAAACCGGGCAGGGGTTTTTTTGCTTAGTTTCTCTCGCTACAGGCTGCCAGGCACACAGTGCCCGGCATTGACAGATCAACCGAGTAGCGGAACGATCAAAAGTGCCACGATATTAATGATCTTGATCAGAGGGTTTACCGCCGGTCCCGCAGTATCTTTGTAGGGGTCGCCCACTGTATCACCGGTCACTGCGGCTTTGTGTGCATCCGAGCCTTTACCGCCAAAATGCCCTTCCTCGACGTGCTTTTTGGCATTGTCCCAGGCACCGCCACCGACCGTCATGGAAATGGCAACAAAAATGCCCGTGATAATGGTGCCTACCAGCACCCCCCCAAGGGCCTGCGCGCCCAGGGTCAAACCGACGACGATCGGAACGATGACTGGCAGCAACGAAGGAATGATCATTTCTTTAATAGCCGCCTTAGTCAGCATGTCCACACAGGTACCGTATTCGGGCTTTCCGGTGCCTTCCATAATGCCCGGAATCTCCTTGAACTGACGCCGCACTTCCACCACGATCGCTCCCGCTGCGCGTCCCACGGCTTCCATGGCCATCGCACCAAACAGGTAAGGCACCATTCCACCAATGAACAGGCCGATAATGACCATATGGTTGGAGAGATCGAAGCTCAGCGCAGCCTGGCCTCCAGCTTCCAGGGTATGCGTATAGTCGGCGAATAAAACCAGCGCGGCCAATCCCGCTGAGCCGATCGCATAGCCCTTGGTGACGGCTTTAGTGGTGTTGCCGACGGCATCGAGTGCATCCGTGGTATTGCGGATTTCTTCGGGTAAGCCGGCCATTTCCGCGATCCCGCCAGCGTTGTCAGTAATCGGACCGTAAGCATCCAGCGCGACGATGATCCCGGTCATGGACAACATGGCTGTTGCAGCAATTGCAACACCATAGAGGCCGGCCAGACTGTGCGCCGCCCAAATTGCGAGACATACAGCCAGTACTGGTGCTGCGGTAGACTTCATCGAGACGCCCAGACCCGCAATCACGTTGGTACCGTGGCCCGTGGTCGAAGCCTGTGCAATATGCTTAACCGGACCATATTCCGTCGCGGTGTAATACTCTGTGAGCCAGACCATGGCAGCCGTTAGCAATAGACCTACCACAGCCGCGCCGTAAAGCGCATTGACTGAGTAGCTTTCATTGCCACCCATGAGAAAATAGGTCACCGGATAAAACAGTACCAGTGCCAGCACACCCGAAATCGCCAAGCCGCGGTACAAGGCATTCATAATCTTGCCGCCCTCGCGCGCCTGGACGAAAAATGTGCCGATGATCGATGCGATAATCGATACCCCACCCAAGACAAGCGGGTAAACAATGGCATTTTCACCCATGTCCGATAGCACCAGACCTCCGAGCAGCATGGTGGCCACAATCGTCACCGCATAAGTTTCGAACAAGTCAGCTGCCATACCGGCACAGTCGCCCACATTATCACCGACATTGTCGGCGATTACCGCAGGATTGCGCGGATCGTCTTCCGGAATGCCGGCTTCGACTTTACCGACCAGATCAGCGCCTACATCGGCGCCCTTGGTGAAAATCCCACCACCCAAACGTGCAAAGATGGAAATGAGTGAACCGCCGAATGCCAGTCCTACCAATGCGTGGATGGCTTCTTTCGGCGGCGTGCCTCCTAACACCAAAAAGAGGTAGTAGCCCGCAACACCGAGTAATGCCAGGCCCACGACCAGCAAACCTGTAATGGCGCCACCTTTAAAAGCCACGTTCAATGCAGGATTGAGCCCCTCTTTGGCGGCTTCAGCAGTCCGAATATTCGAACGCACCGAAACATTCATACCGATATAGCCTGTCGCCCCTGAAAGCAGCGCACCAATCGCAAAGCCGACGGCGGTTTTCCACCCCAGACCGAGATAGATCAACACGAAAAGCACTATCCCCACCACACCAATAGTGGTGTACTGCCTGTTCAGATAAGCCTTGGCACCTTCCTGAACAGCCTGGGCGATACTGCGCATAGCTTCGCTACCTTCGGGCCTGGCGTTGATCCACCTGATCGTGACGATGCCATAAATCAGCGCCGCCAACGCGCATACAATCGCGAAAACGAGTCCTACCGACATTTCATTACCTCATTATTTTGATCTTGCAAAAGTCATTTCTCCTGCGCTTACAAAAAAGTCTTCATTGCGACTTTGCGTCCCGTTACAGCAGCACTATCGCCACAAACGCGCGACGCATCGAAACCCCGACCTCAGTTTTCCAACGGTGGCCTTGAATCGAGTCTGCAAAATTTTCGAAGCGCTCGGAGGGCTAAGATATTTCCCTACCGCGCATAGGGATGCCGAAACTATACTCCGATCACAAAAATATTTCGCTAGGGGAATTTAAAAAACACTTGCAATCAAGAATAAAAAGAAGAGCTGAAATATTAATATATTACGCTTTATTAATATTCCACACCTCGCCTGATCCCAGCGCGATTTGTGAAAGAATCAGCCATGTCCGGTCAGTGTTTCGCCCGTTTAGGCTTTGGTGAAGACAAAGCCAGTTTGACTCCGCGCCCATTATCCTAAAAACCTCAGTTGGATCACAAAAGTCCACTCAAGATTGCAGGTGCTGGGTCATCGCCATCTGAATTTCGCGTGAGCATGCCACCTCCGACACTACGCCCAAGGGTGTCTACCTATCGAACCCTATGGCACACCCCCACTCCTACTTGAATCTAAAAACCTCAGTTGAATCATGGAACTCAATGGAAGCTTTTGGCGCACCTGGCAAAGCAGAAAAATCGCTCTTGGCCAGCAAGGTGACCGCGCGTTTTTTCTGTTCCGCTATGCTCAGCCATTGCTGACTTGTCTTTTCAGTACCCTACCGAGATTTTTAGGTTGAACGGTTCATGAATGCGCACCATCGACGCGATACAAACAAAAGAACCCGGTGACTGAGCGGCCGAGCGCGGCCGGCGGTAACGATGCAAAATTCTACCGAATGAGCACGACATGAACATGAAAAGAGAGTAAAAGGCGAGCGTCCTGAGTCGCGTTTCACCCAACACGCAGCACAAGAGGACTAATTTTAATGGAAAAAGTGCTGTGTTTCGTCAGGCAGAAGGGTACCAGCAGATCGGAGGAGAAACCGATCAGAGCAACTTTCAAGCATTAAATCTGACCCAACATGAGCCAGATCCAGGGAGAGACCACGCGATTGTCGTAACGACTTTCCCACTCGAACTATTCTTCGCTAAAGCGATATTCCTTGACTTCCCAATCGTGATCATTAGCAGTCAATACCATACAGGAGGGGCCGCCATAGGTACGTGTCTGACCTGCTGCGCCAGGATTGACTACCCAGGGAGTTCGCGTTTTGTCTTGCACCATTTTGTGGGTATGTCCGTAAACCACCAGCCGTGCTTCCGGGTGTTTATCCCTTAGCGAATCGTGGCAAGGACTGTGGTGGCCGTGCGCATGGCCATGCTCAATGCGCACCACTCCACCGGGCAAATGCAACTCCCGTATTTCAGGCAGAGGAAACTCAGCCATGCAATACGGGTCATTGTTCCCGGTAACGGCAACAACAGATTGTTTGGGCTGCATGGCCTCCAACACCTCTTGGCCACAGATGTCACCGGCGTGGATCGCATAATCACAGCCTCGAATGACTTCAGCAATACGCCGATCCAGGTGTCCGTGGGTGTCGGATACAATGGCTACAGAAACACTCATATAAAGAATCCTAAACTCAAATGAGAAGGATTCTCTCTTTGCAGGCACACAAATGCAAATTTGCCTGCTCTTAACCCTAGTACACCGCCAAGCCCAAACTGTCTGTATCAGTAAGTCATCAAGGGGTTAGATGTGGTTTTGTTTTTATGAATCATAGTGGTCCTATGGTGATTAAAAACAAGGCTACAGATGACCCCTTGATGGCTCACC
>JANTGD010000029.1 GCA_024763135.1 Thiotrichales bacterium
GTCACCTTATTGGTGATGAGAGGTTTTTCTGATTTGCCAGGTGCACCAAGAGCTTGCGTGGACTTTTGTGATCCAACTGAGGTTTTTAGGTTCAAGGACAATCTGAGCAGTTACCTCTGATTTTATCTACTTGCTGAGTAGTTACGACAAATTCATAGTAAATGCTCTGTAAGTGTCTTGGTGCGTGCTTTCGCGCCGTGTCTGCGAGACGCGCAAAGGGGAAACAAGCCTGCCGGCTCGTCGGGCTGTGCCCCGGCGGGAGCATCCCAAAGCGTTCAATACGGTGTGATACGTCTTGGCGAGGAACAACCATTGCTTGTGCAACCCATGCCTTGTTTTGAATGCTTTGGATTGCTCTGTATCCGTCAGAACACGCTGGTTGGGAGTATTAGGGAAGCTCTGATCAATTCGTAACACGGCATCTTGCGGCGCAAAATCGCCCATTTCTGCGTTGCAGATCTTCGCAATAGCCAGCTATTACCTGCGATCTGCGCCTTGAACTGGACGATTTTTCAACACAATCTGCTCGCGCGAGAATTAATCAGAGCTTCTTTTAATGTCCCGGCTCGGCGTCACACTGCTGGGTAAGGGGCCAGGGGCTCTGCCGGCGAGCGCCTTGCACAGGAACTTCTGGGCGTTGTGTAAGAGGCTTTGCTATGGAATGTCTTAAAATCCGCCGGTTAGGTGCTCTATGCTACGTTGAATTCGCCTCGAATCAGGTGATGACCTTTCCGTTTTCCACTTCTTCTTCGGTGGCGGGCCGCACGCTGACAATGGTGCAATTGAAGTCCATATTCTTACCTGCCAGCGGGTGGTTTTCATCGACGGTAATTTGATTGTCATCGACCTCAACAACCGTTACAAACTTTGGACCTTGGGAGGTGGGCATTTCAAAACACATGCCGACTTTGAGTTCGTCTACGCCGGTGAACAGCGGCAGTTCATATTCTTTCAAACAGCTGGGCTCATGCTCACCAAATGCTTGTTCCGAGGTGTAGTGCGCGCTGACTTTGTCTCCTGCATAGTGACCCTCCAGGGTTTCCTGAAAGCATGCCGGAAGCATGGGGCTTCCGTGTAGATAGGCAAACACGCCTCGTTCCATGGTGGTATCAAGCAGGGTCCCGTTTTCGTCTGTCAATGTGTAGTCGAGGGTGATGACATGATCCTGCTGCACAGGAAAACGGGGTGTTTTGAGTTCAGGTTCTTCCTTGTGTGAGGCGAAAAAGCCTTTCCGACGTCTGCTCATAGTCTCAATTGCCTTGCAGTGATTACGTGGTCGAGCGATGTTAAACCGATTAGCCCATTCATGTTTTGAAACACATCATGATTTGTTGGGATCAATTGCAGCAGTCTGTCACTGTGCTCTGATTTACGTGACGACTTAGCGAGCGGCCAAAAAGCTAGTCACCGTCTCAGTACCTTAGGGTGTGACAATTAGCGAAGAAGAAGGTTTCCCGCTAAGCGTTTCGCTACCGCTTTGAATCTCTGTATTCCTCGCCACCATTATCGGAGTCGTGCGCAAACGGAGCGTGCCGCAACTGAGCGTGAGTGTTTGTGCTGCCTTAACTGTTGCTGAGTTGGGACCATTGCTCGGGTGTATAGGCTTTGATGGTCAACGCGTGGATTTCTCCCGATTGAATATAGTCATTGAGAATACCGTAAATCAGCTGATGTTGGCGTACCATGGATAGTCCCTCGAAGGCGTCGCTAACGACGGTGGCTTCGAACTGACTTTCTTCACCGGTGACTTGGGCTTGGCTGTTGTTGAGATGGGTCTCGATCAAAGACTTGATATCCGCGGGTGTCATGGAAGCAAGTACCTCTTCATTGGTTAGGAATGGGTGTGGCGAAATCGAGGGCAAGGATAGGGGCGAACGAGCTGAATTTCCATAAAACCTTCATCGCACCTCGAAACCAGGCAGAACGATTTAGCCTCACCATCCGATCGCCTGAGTCTGCATGCTTGTCGAGTTCTTTCGGAACCGATTGCGTACGCGCACTTTACTGCGCGGAAGCATGCTTTGATCGTGGCCAAAACCCAAGCAAACGCAAATCTGAGAACCCTGAAATTTTAAACCAGCCCGCATTCACCACCAGTCCTTATCCCAGCGCTCCGGGTTGGCCCAATTGCTGGGGTTGAACCAGTCCGGCGTCTTTTTGTAATCGTAGAGATCGAAATGGAATAGGCGCCAGTCCTCTGCGGAGGGATAGCGCTTCAAACTACGAAATCCCAGCGATAGCATTTCATCCAGGGTCCAGGCTGTCTGAGTCGTTAAAGGTAATAGAACCTGTACGACCTCAGCATATTGGTCCCTTAAGCTGGCCAGCAGCGCGCGACCTTGTTCTGCGGGCAGTTGCTCCAAGGTTGCCTGGACATAGGCATAGCGAGCAGGTTGTGCCACAGGGTGTGGGTCAAATGGCGGTGTCCACACGGTCCAATCGAGGTGGGTCGCCTGTGTTGTCAGCGCTTGGCTATGCGGATCGACTGCGATCGCTGTTCCCTTGGATAATGCCTGTATATAGCTGCGCAAGTCTGTGAGGGCTGCCTCTGGAGCGCTAAACTTGGACATGGTGCTACTCAGCGTGACAGGCGAATTGGCTGCCGTCGGGCGCCCCATGTACCCGGCTGCGCTTCAAAGACACCAGCGCATTGGGTGCCGCATTTTGGGCAGGTGCCCTCGGCGGTGAGATTCCATTCAGTGATTTCGTACCAGTCCCGGCCGATTAACCGTGTCCCGCACTGATGGCAGTAGGTGCTACCCCCATCCTCATCGTGGACGTTCCCAGTATAGGAATAATGGAGACCGTTTTGCTGTGCAATGGCGCGTGCCCGGGAAAGGGTCGCCGGCGGGGTGGGAGGGACATCGCGCATTTTCCAATCTGGATGGAATGCGGAAAAATGCAGTGGTACCTCAGGTCCCAGCTTTTCCGCCACCCATTGGGTGAGCGCGTGGAGTTCTTTGTCCGAATCGTTGTATCCCGGAATCAGTAAAGTCGTCAATTCCAACCAAGTGTCCGTTTCGTGATGAATATACTGTAGGGTGTCGAGCACAGGTTGCAGATGCCCTCCGGTGATTTTCCAGTAGAAATCCTCGGAAAATGATTTCAAGTCGACATTGGCGGCATCCATATGCTTAAAAAATTCTTTGCGTGGTGCTTCGCAAATATAGCCGGCAGTGACGGCAACAGATTTAATGCCCTTTTCCCGACAGGCAATCGCGGTATCGATTGCGTACTCCATGAAAATAACCGGATCGTTATAGGTATAAGCAACGCTGCGACAATTCGTCTGGCTGGCGACTTCGGCCAATGTCTCGGGCGAGGCCGCATCGAGTAGGGTATCGGTTTCGTGCGATTTACTGATATCCCAGTTTTGGCAGTATTTACAGGCGAGATTACAGCCCGCTGTACCAAAGGACAAAACAGGGGTACCTGGAAGGAAATGATTGAGTGGCTTCTTCTCGATAGGATCGATGCAAAATCCGCTGGAACGACCATAAGACGTCAACACGACTTGGTTGTCGATATTTTCGCGGATGAAACACATACCACGCTGCCCTTCCTTGAGTTTGCAGTGACGAGGACAAAGATCGCATTGGACGCGACCATCATCGAGTTGGTGCCAGTATTGAGTGGGAAATCTGCTTTCTGGGACTGTCATAAATTTATAGGTATTACATTAAATGGATGGACTCCCAATGTAAGTAGTATCGGAAGGCGCAAGATTCAAGGTGCAGGAGTGAGGGCGACACAAGGAACTGGCCAAGCCTTGCCCGCAATGGCCTTGAAATCGACCGCACAACAACCCAGTTACTTAGACAACACAACACAGAAGCGCACGAAGAGACGTCGTTGTATCTGAATGAGCACGAAAGTAAAGCTGTAATCAGCCAAAAGAAGCGTGTGCTAAGTCATCATACGAAAAGAAATAGAGGGTCAATGATAGGAGGTATTTGGAATTTGAAACTCAAAGAAAGACCAGCCGCTGTTGCCGGGATGTTTTACCCCGACGATCCACAGGATCTGCAGCGCATGGTGGTGCAGTTCTTGGACGAGGGTCAGAATACGTACCCTGCGCCAAAAGCCATGATCGTTCCGCATGCAGGTTATATCTATTCGGGACCGGTAGCAGCCTCAGCCTATGCCAGTCTCTTAAACCGGGAGCATCCGATTAAACGGGTGGTGCTGTTAGGGCCTGATCATCGGGTCGGGTTTCGCGGAATAGCAACTACCACAGCCGATTATTTTGTGACGCCGCTTGGACGTGTTCCTATCGACCGTGACATGGTGCAGAAGCTTAACGAACTGCCAGGCGTTTTCGCCTTTGATCAAGCGCATGCACAGGAACATTCATTGGAGGTGCATCTCCCATTTTTGCAGCTGACGGTGGGTGATTTTGAGTTGGTACCGTTGGTCGTTGGGAGTGCGCGGATTGAGGATGTCGCGAATGTGATCCGCACTGCCTGGGATGGGGAGGAAACCTTGATACTCGTCAGCTCCGATCTGAGCCACTATCACAGTTATGATGAGGCCAAGCAGCTGGACCGGGCAACAACGGCAGCGATTGAGCAACTCGATGGGCATCATCTCACCGGTCATGATGCCTGCGGATATATCCCGGTGCGTGCGCTGCTCGAGGTCGCACGTGAAAAACACTTGCACGAGAAGACTGTGGATCTGCGCAACTCAGGCGACACAGCAGGACCTCGCGACCAAGTTGTTGGCTATGGAGCTTATCTATTCTATGCTGAACCAGAACAACAGAAAAACGCTGCTTAACATTGCGCGCCGATCGATTGAATATGGGCTCGACCAAGGTCAGCCATTACCGGTCGATCCGTCTGACTATCCACCTGAGTTGCAGGCGTTGGGGGCGAGCTTCGTCACCTTAAAAAAACACGGTGAATTGCGTGGCTGTATCGGCATACTTGAGGCAGTCGATCCGCTGGTCGTAGATGTGGCAAAGCATGCTTTTGCGGCCGCTTTTCTGGATAACCGCTTTGCCCCAGTGCGTGCGGAAGAGTTGCCTGACATTACGCTCAGCATCTCTGTACTGGGAGAGCCCGAGCCAATTTATTTTTATGATGAAGCGGACTTGCTTCGTCAACTCAGGCCGAATGTTGATGGTCTGATCTTGGAGGAAGGGGGGCGTCGTGCAACCTTTCTGCCGAGCGTATGGGAACAATTGCCCAACCCGCGGGAGTTTGTTCGACACCTCAAACGCAAGGCCGGATTGCCGGATGACTATTGGTCGGATCAGATCCGCTTCTATCGGTATGGTAGCGAATCCTTCGGCGAAGACGATGTTGACGCCACACCGGAGTAATCCCGC
Source organism: Thiotrichales bacterium (assembly GCA_024763135.1). Lineage (GTDB taxonomy): Bacteria > Pseudomonadota > Gammaproteobacteria > UWMA-0217 > UWMA-0217 > JANTGD01. Next base: position 5,333 of record JANTGD010000029.1, read on the forward strand.
CACGAATTATCAATACGCATGTGGCTTCAGCAGACTGTCAGATATCCAACTTGGTGAGTTCTATTTGGGCCTGGATACCTGGCAAGTCGTCGGGTACGAACAGCGCGGTACCGCTGGTAGTCACGGTGGCAGTGCCGCACGCGACACCAAAAGCCAGGGCCTCTGAGATTGGTTTGTCTTCCGCGAACATTGCGACCAATCCCGCGACCATGGCATCGCCCACACCCGTGGTACAACGCACCCTTACTTTAGGGGCGGATGCGTAGAACGTCGCTTCGCTATTGAGAATGATCGCGCCTTCACCCCCCATGGAAACACACACGATTTCAACCCCTTTTTCTTGTAGTTTGCGTGCTTCCAGCGCAATCGATTCAATGGAATTGAGCGATTTGCCACACAGCAGTTCAAGTTCGTAATGATTGGGTTTGATCAAAAAAGGTTTGGTCTCGATGGCGCTGAGCAACATATCGCCATGTGAGTCGACGACGGCTCGTGCGCCTGCTTGATGCAAGCGCTCACAAAGCTGCGCATAAATGTTTTCGGGGACACCTGCGGTAATGGAGCCTGTCATGACGCCGATTCCCTGCGCGGCATGACGAATAAAAATATCGGTAATTTGAGTCAGGGCTTCTTCGGTGACCTGGGGGCCTACGCCACCCACTTTGTATTCCTGGGGTGGACGCCGTTGTTGGATGGTGCAGTTTATCCGCGTATCGCCGGGCACCTCTACGAAATCCGGATCGACTTTCCGATTTTGCAGAAGCCCTAAGAGAAAGCCACCCGTTTCACCTGCCAGAATGCAGCAAGCATGCACATCGCGATCGAGTTTTTGCAGTGATCTGGCGACGTTAATGCCATTCCCTCCTGGGTCGAAACGTGAACCATTCGAGGGGGTTTTGGTTTCGGCGACCAAGGTCTTGGTCTCGTAGCTGACATCAATGGCGGGATTCAGAGTCAGAGTGGCGATTGGGCGCTGTGTGGTCATAATTAAAAACTCAATGATTCTCTCAAGATCAGGCTGCGGCCGGTCATGCGCACCGGCTTGGATAGCCCGAGCAAGTCGAGCACGGTCGGCGCGACATCGGCCAGTCCGCGGCCAATACGCAGGCGTACGCATCCCTCACCAATTAACAGAAACGGGACGGGATAAACGGTATGCTGGGTTTGCGGACCACCGGTACAAGGGTCGATCATTTCGTCGCAGTTGCCGTGGTCAGCCGTGAGCATGACACGAAAACCATGCTTTCGCGCGACCTCGATCACACGATGGCTCTCCCTATCCAACGTTTCTACCGCTCTAATAATCGCACTGGGTTTAGCGGTGTGCCCTACCATGTCTCCATTGGCAAAGTTCACCAGGATAAAATCGTAGTCTTGACTTTGAATGGCGTCGACTAGGCGATCGGCGACCTTCGCCGTACTCATTTCGGGTTGCAGATCGTAGGTGGCCACTTTGGCAGAGGGGATCATGGTGCGATCCTCACCAGGATAGGGGGTCTCAATGCCGCCATTGAAAAAATAAGTGACATGGGGAAATTTTTCGGTTTCCGCACAATGAAATTGTTTCATCCCGGCATTGCTGATGACCTCAGCAAGCGTATCTTTGGGCGTTTGGGGCGCAAACAAGACTGGGAAAGGAAACTTGGCATTGTATTGTGTCATACAGACCAGATTACGCGGGCCGGTTTCACCGCGGTCGAAATCCGTAAAGTCTTCTAAGCCGATGGCTGCGGCGAGCTGTCGGGCGCGGTCGCTGCGAAAGTTGAAAAACAATACGGATTCGTTCTGCCGGATCAGTGGTGAGTCGGGGCGGCCAATCACGGTCGGGGTGATAAACTCGTCGGTTTCATCAGCGGCGTAGGCAGCTTCGATCGCTTCCCGCGCAGAATCAGCGCGTTTACCCTGGCCAAGGACAATGGCCCGCCACGCGCGCTCGGTGCGATCCCGGTTTTTGGCCCGGTCCATGGCCCAGTATCGGCCCGAGACCGTCGCAATCTCGCCCGAACCCAGAGAAGCCAAACTGTCTTCGAGTTGTTCAAGGTAGTGTAAAGCGGATTTGGGTGGGGTGTCCCGGCCGTCGGTAATCATATGGATCACCGGCACGACCTCGTGTTCGACGATCAACGGCAATAGTTCGAGCAGGTGTGCGATATGAGAGTGTACACCGCCATCAGACACCAGGCCGACTAGGTGTAACTGTTTGCCGCGGCTCTGTTCCATCAGTGCGGCCCAATGTTCGTTCTGCTCCAATTCCCCATCCTGAATGGCTTCAGCAATGCGTAGGAGTTCTTGTTCCATGATCCTGCCTGTTCCCAGGGTGAGATGCCCGACCTCCGAATTACCAAATTGACCATCTGGCAGGCCTACGGCCAGCCCGGAGGCCTGCAGCACCGTATGAGGATTGGTCGAGAAGTAATGATCGAGATGGGGCGTTCTGGCCTGCAACCAACCATTGTTAAGACGGCTGGGATTCACACCAAAGCCATCGAAGATCATTAAAAGAACGGGGTTGTTATCCACTGATTTCTGAGCCTATGCAACTGTTTTACCGCATAGCTTCTACTGCTATGGGAATTGATGCAAGGCCCTTTTACAAGTTATTGATTCTACGTAGCTCAGTGATAAATTCCTGAGCAAAATACAAGGGTTTATACCTAATTTGGGATAGATTGGCCGTTCGTTGGTTGGCGCAACCGGGAGAAGTGGTCTATACACAAAGAGGGAGGTGGTGAGGAGCCGTGGGTTCTTAGCTACGTCTGTACACCGGTCTAACGAGGATAAGGTTGCTGGAAATGCCTGATGGCCTTGGAGACCCCCAGAATGCTGGATCGTTCCTATTGCACCATGCTGAAGATCCAGCCAGCGATGAGTAACGGAGGTATAGCACATGTTGGCAGAAGCCATGACTGATATTTTGCAGGATGAAACCGCACAGGATACACCGGTAAGTTTTCCAGATGCGCCACAGGGTTGGCACCTTGAGGATGCCAAGCAACACGCTGCCGCTATGGGAATTGAGATGACGGACGCGCATTGGGATGTTATTCGCGCGTTACAGCATTATTTTGCCCGCCATGAATTCCCCAATCGCCGTGAACTGTCAGATGCGTTGGAAGAGCGCTTTTACCAGCAAGGCGGGCGTAAGTATTTGTACCGGTTATTTCCGGGTGGTCCGGTAGCACAGGGTACGATTATTGCTGGACTTGCAGCGCCTGCAGGGAGCGTCGATAAATCATTTGGCAGCGTCGTGTAGCGAGCTGCGCGACATTAGCCACGTTGGCAAAGTGGCAGTGAGGCGGCCCGGATGGGCCTGTCCTCTTCCAGTTTGCAGACGTAGCTTTTCCCTAGCGATGCGGTTTCCTACGCATTGCGTGGACGCAAACGGCAGGCGCCTTTCTTCCGCAGCCTGATAGGCTGGCGCTTGATATACTGCGCGCAGTTGTCCAGAGGGGATCGGTCCGTGGAAGAAATTTCAAAACTGGTGTGGGAAGCCAAGTATCGACACGCCGATGAAGCGGATATCCACGCGACCTGGAAGCGGGTTGCACAAGCATTGGCGTCGGTCGAGATTAAGCATCAAACAACATGGGCTGCGCGATTTCTAAGCGCGTTGGAAGCTTATCAGTTTCTTCCGGGTGGGCGAATCATGGCGGGTGCAGGGGTTGATCATCGCAAGCTTACCCTGTTCAACTGCTTTGTGATGGGGTTGATTGAAGATACGCTGGAAGGCATCTTCGATGCACTCAAAGAGGGCGCCTTGACCATGCAGCAAGGTGGGGGGGTGGGTTATGACTTTTCGACCCTGAGACCAGCAGGATGTCCAGTGCGCGGGTCATCGGGCATCGCGACGGGTCCTGTCTCGTTCATGCATATGTGGGACAGTATGTGTGCAACCGTGGTCTCTCAAGGGGCGCGACGGGGCGCTATGATGGCCACCCTGCGCTGTGATCATCCCGACATTGAGACCTTTATTAGCGCCAAGCGAGAGGCTGGCCGGCTCACGCATTTCAATCTTTCTGTATTGGTTACAGCTGAGTTTCTGCAGGCTGTTGAGCAGGATGCGCCCTGGCCTCTGGTGTTTCCCGTGCAGTCGCTCGCACCGCAGTCGGGCGAGGAGCAAATGACACGCATCTGGTCCGGTAGCCGGATCCCCGTCCCCTGTCGCGTGTTCAGGCGCGTCTCGGCACGCGAGTTATGGCAGAAAATGATGCGTGCTGCCTATCAGTCGGCAGAACCCGGGGTGTTATTCATTGATCGCATTAATGCATTGAATAATCTTGCCTATCGCGAACAGATTTCCGCAACAAATCCTTGTGGCGAAGTGCCCTTGCCACCCTACGGTGCATGTGATCTGGGGTCGCTCAATCTTACCGCTTTTGTACGTGAGCCCTTTTCCGCAACGGCGCATCTGGATTTCAAGGCAATGGCCTCCACGGCTCGTCTGGCGGTGCGCATGCTGGATAATGTCATCGATTTGTCTCGCTACCCCCTGCCCCAGCAGCAACAACAAGAACAAGGCAGCCGACGTGTCGGCCTGGGTATTACGGGTTTAGCCTCCGCGCTCGTGTTACTTGGCCTGCGTTACGATTCAATCGCGGCCCGACATTTGAGCGCGGAGATATTACGGAGTTTGCGTAATGCGGCGTATGCTGCTTCGATCGAGCTGGCAAAAGAGAAAGGATGTTTTCCCTTTTATAATGCTGCGGCCTATCTTGAGCGGCCGTTCGTTCAGGCACTGCCAGAAACACTACAGGCGGGAATAAGGCGACACGGTATGCGGAACAGCCATTTGATTGCCATAGCGCCAGCCGGGAGTATCAGTCTGTTGGCAGGAAATGTCTCCAGTGGTTTGGAGCCGGTCTTTGCAGCTCGGATGCAACGTCAGCTACGTCTGGCCAATGGTGAAGTTGGTCAAGTCGAGATCAAGGACTGGGCTTACCGGGTTTGGCAGACGCAGGGTCGTCGAGGGATGCCAGCGGCGATGCAGACAGCGGAGGAGGTTGACCCCTTTGAGCATTTGAATATGCAGGCTGCATTGCAACCCTATGTGGATCATTCAATCTCCAAGACGATCAATGTGGCAGAAAATTATCCGATCGAGCAGTTTGCGCAACTTTATACACAAGCGGATGCACTGGGGCTCAAAGGATGTACGGTGTTTCGTTCTGGTTCGACGCGAGTAGGCATCTTGCATAAACTGGATTCGGACAATCCCGCTACAGAATAAACACTGCCTCAGCTGTGAGAGATTTTCGTCACAGCAAGAATGCACTACACTCTCGCTTACTAAGACAATTCATAGTATTAACCCGGCACCATAGAGGCCGTATTCAGCACCTCAGGCATTTCCGCTATCAAGGCGCCTGCCGCAGGCAATGGTCGCTCGCTTGGCAAGGCAGGCAACGCTGAGAGGGGAAATGCCTGAGGCGCTTTACCGATTGAGTATTGAAGACAGGCTGTGCTGACCGCGTCCGCGGACTGCGTTGTCGAAACTCTGTAGGATCGCTACAGCGGCGTTTCGACACCCTGCCGCAAACGCGCTCAGCACTGCTGAACACGTCATATTATGGTGTCGGGTTAATAAAACAAGGCTGTCGCAAAACGACTGCATACCCCGATTGTTGCGTTGTGCACTGCTCGCTCCTGCGCTTATCTAATTGTTAGAGCTTGGTCGCTGCGGAGCCTGTGCCCTGCATTCGGGCTATTCAGTCGAACTGCTTGCGGGATTTTGCGACAGCTTCTTGATCCCGCATCGACAGACGAACAGGCGCGCATGCATCGAGAACACTGGCTGGAACGTTGGCAGCAAAACCGCATTGGATTTCATCAAGACCAGATCAATCTGCACCTAGTGAATTTTTGGTCACGATTGGGTGCTGCGAAGGGCAGCCGGGTTTTTGTTCCGCTGTGTGGTAAAAGTTTGGATATGTTGTGGCTGCGTGAGCAGGGGTACGAGGTGCTGGGGGTGGAAATCAGCCCGATCGCAGTTCAGGATTTTTTCACTGAAAACAACTTAGAGCCTGAACGACAGCAAGTCGGGGCATTTGAACGCTATCGTGTGGCGGGGCTGACGCTGCTGTGTGGAGACTTTTTCGATTTACGCCCGACGGATCTTGAAGAGGTTGCTGTTGTGTATGATCGCGCCTCGCTGATTGCTTTGCCGGCGAGCATGCGTGAAGACTACGCACGCCATTTCGATGCCTTGTTTCCCCAGGGAGTCGAGACGTTGCTGATCACTATGGAGTATCCACAGGAAGAAATGGCTGGTCCCCCTTTCTGCGTCCCACAAGAAGAAGTACATCGGTTATATGCAGCGCGCTACGGGATCGAAGTCTTATACGAGTTAGATATTCTGGCCGAAAATCCGGGGTTTCGTCAGCGGGGCCTGTCGCGGTTGGTCGAGAAGGTCTACCATCTGCAAGTGTAATGCGGCTGCATCCGGGTAAATGGATCACGCTGGGCGAGTGCCATATCTGGCGGTGAGCCAGCGTTGTGCGACATTGCTCTGACTAGCGGGGGAGGGTTATGTCCTCTGCCTGCTCGAGATAGGGGCGAATCAATTCGAGCCGCCAGCCTTGCAGCAACGGAATTTTTTCTTTTGAGATCACAAGCTGTTCCAGTGCTTTGCGCGTTGCTAAGAGTGATGGAGCAATTTTTTGTTCCTCGGAAACTTTATTGACGATGCGTCGCCAGGCTTTGATTTGCTGCAATTGTTCGGGCGTAGGCGCAGGAGGAGGGGCAAGCTGCGACCACTGTTGTGCATCTGCCTGAGTGACGCTCTGGATCAGTGGCAGGAGTTGTTTTCCGTAACGCGCAATCACTTTCTGGGTTGATTTCGGTAATGTCTGCGTCGACGAGATGGTTGAGGTATCCAGCTGCGTCAGTTCCAGCATGGCCTGATCTGAAAGCACCCATTTGCGTGGCAGATTTTTTCGCCGCGCATATGTTTCCCGCCAGACGGCGAGCGTTTGCAGGATTGCCCGCTGACGCGCGTCCAGTTGTTGTTGTCCCTTCACTTTTTTCAGCAAGGTGGCCGGGTCAGGGTCATACAGCGATGGTTCCAGCAGACGCAGCGATTCTTCCTGTGCCCAGGCCAATCTGCCCAGCCGTTGCAGTTCGCTGCGTTCCTGTAAAAAAACTGCTCGCAGATAACGCACATCATCGGCGGCATAATGCAGCTGTGCCGTGGAGAGTGGTCGTTGGGTCCAGTCGGTGCGGGTCTCCGATTTCGGCAGCTCAATGTCCAGCAGCTGCCGTACTAGTGCAGCGTAACTGATTTGCTCTCCAAGCCCTAACATCGCCGCACCAATCTGGGTGTCGAAAATGACATTAGGATACGCGCCCAGTGTTTGAGACAGAGCTTCGATATCCTGACCGGCGGAATGAAAAACTTTGAGGACGGGTTGGGCCGTCAGGAGCTGGGCCAAGGCAGTGTGGTTTTCGATACCAAGCATGTCGATGCATGCGATGGTTTCTGCGGTGGCCACTTGCACCAGGCACAATTGCGGATAGTAAGTTTTTTCCCGAAAGAATTCGGTGTCCACTGCCAACCAGTCACTGCTGCTGGCTTGTTCACAAAAGGATGTGAGTGCCTGTGCAGTATTGATCAGCTGAGTGTCCTGGTTGTACGCGTGCTGCATTGCAATGAGTTGTCGACAAGGGAAGATAATGACGAGGAAGCATGCACCGTGACAGAATTACCGAATTGAAGCAAGCAGAGCGAGCCTCCCCAATATGTTGTCCAAAATCTTCAAAGCGCAGCCGGTGCTGGACGAAGCCTCGATTGCGTGGGTGTTTGATACCTACGCCTGGGCGTTGCAGGAGTTTGATGCACGTATGTTTTGGGAGGAAACGCAGTTGGTAGCGCCAACCAATCGGTTTTTTCCAGGGCGCGAACGCTCCGAAGCTGGTATGGCTCAGTTGATTTTTGAGCGTGTCCAGCATTATGCAGGTCTCGACCAATGGTCTTTTCAGCTCGTGGATGCAGACCAAACCTTTGCGCTGGATCGTGGCACAAGCGAGGCGCTCACGCCGCTGCGTGGTTCGCGTGCCTTGTGTGCTTCTGCAAGCGCACCGTTGCCCATCCCTTATGCAGCAGAGCTGGTGGCCAATCCGGAGGCGAGCATCGCGCATTTTGCGCAATTGCTGGCGCATTATTTGGGTACAGTAGCAACGCAGCCACCACCGGGTGGCCTACAGAACTGGCCATTGACAACCGAGGTTCTGGCTGTGTTTCTGGGGTTTGGTTTGATGCTGGTTAATAGTGCGCACACCGCGCCTGCGAGTTGTGGGAGTTGCCGTGTGGGATTACCGACGCGGGACAGTCATCTGTCGCAATACGATCTTACCTATGCTCTGTCGCTGTTTACTGTTTTAAAAGCAATCGATGCGCGCGAAACACTACCCCATCTCAAGCCCTCTTTACGAGGTTACTTCAAAAGGGCTCTCAAGGATGTCCGTCAACGCCATGAGGCGCTTGAACGACTGCGCGAAAGTAATGAGGTAAGCCCGCTTGGCAGTTAAGTCTCGCGCAACGCATCGTGCCCGGCGCAGTTTGGGACTTACGGCGCTACTTGTTCTGGCCGCGCTCCTCTACACGCTGGTCAGTGAATGGTTTGGTCTGGATCGCTTGATTTCAGGCTATTTTTATCATTCCAATGGTGCAGCGGGTGGATATTGGGGCGGCGCGCGCAGCAACTGGGTTGCATTGATATACCACTCAGTAGCGTACCTGGTGGTGGTTTTAATGTTGGGCGCATTGGCCGCATTGGCCTGGGGATGGCGTGTCGGTAGCAGTAAACAGGTTGAGCTTGGTGCCTTGTTGGTGATTTTCAGTTTGGTGTTTGGTGCCGGATTGATTGTCAATTCACTGCTGAAAGATCATTGGGGTCGGCCGCGCCCGAAACAGGTTTTAGAATTTGGTGGTGAACGTCCTTACCAACCTCCGCTGTATCCGTCGACAGTGGGCGGGCATGCTTTTCCCAGCGGGCATGTCGCCGCCGCATTCGGCCTCTTGGCGTTATGGCGTTTGTTGCCATTGTGCTCCCGATGGCGGTGGCCCGTGTTGAGCGTGGTGCTCGTCTACGGGTTAGCAGTGGGATATGCAAGGCTCAGTGCCGGAGGGCATTTTGTTACCGATGTCCTGTGGGCCATGGTCATCATGGTGATGGTTGTCAATGGCCTCTATTTCGGGGTGTTCAGGTTACACCAAATTCCCAATAACGCACGCACACAGCGATCCCCTTGGCGTTTTCGTGTGGCTCTGTTTTTTCTGGTGCTGGTTTTACTCTCAGTAGTATTTGCAGAATTCTGAGCTTTTAATGCGTAAAAAAATCAGATAGTTGCGTTTGCCCTGACTTGCGGTGGTCCGAATCCGATCCGTGGGGCTTGGCAAGATGGCCTTAAATCCTCTACTCTTTGCATGCCTTTTCTCCCAGCAATGGTCCGGTGACCCGGGGCGGCTTGAACGACAGCTATCGAGGCTTAGTTGACAAAGATCAATGTCGCTGAGTTTGCGTTTTTGCATAGTGCCTCAGTCAAGCTGGGAGAAGGTGTCCTAAACCTTTTGTTTTATCTGCGGGACCTAGAGGAGAGACTATGTCAACTGCAACTACCTACAACTATAAAGTTGTACGACAATTCACCATCATGACAGTGGTGTGGGGGATTGTTGGCATGGCGGTCGGTGTACTGATTGCCGCTCAATTGATCTGGCCAGCGCTCAATTTCGAGCTGCCGTGGCTTACCTACAGCCGGTTACGGCCATTACACACCAATGCTGTTATCTTCGCCTTCGGCGGGTCCGCGCTGATCGGAACGTCCTTTTACGTTGTGCAGCGAACGTGTCAGACGCGTTTGTTTGGCGGTAAGTTGGCTTCTTTTGTGTTCTGGGGGTGGACCGCAGTGATTGTGCTGGCGGCTATTACACTGCCTTTGGGCATGACGTCATCCAAGGAATATGCAGAGCTGGAGTGGCCCATTGATTTGCTCATCACCGTGGTGTGGATCGCTTATGCGGTGGTATTTTTCGGCACGATTGTCAAGCGCAAGACACCGCATATCTACGTGGCAAACTGGTTCTACGGCGCATTTATTCTGACCATTGCATTGCTGCACGTGGTCAACAACATGGAAATTCCCTACTCTCTGACTCGATCCTATTCGCTCTATCCCGGAACGATCGATGCCATGGTGCAGTGGTGGTACGGGCATAATGCCGTTGGCTTTTTCCTCACTGCCGGCTTCCTCGGCATGATGTATTACTTTGTGCCGAAACAAGCCGGACGTCCGGTCTATTCCTATCGTCTGTCTATCGTGCATTTCTGGGCTTTGATTTCTACCTATATGTGGGCCGGCCCGCACCACCTGCATTACTCTGCATTACCCGATTGGGCGCAGAGTCTGGGTATGGTTTTTTCCTTGATTCTGCTCGCACCTTCCTGGGGGGGCATGATCAACGGCATTATGACGTTGTCAGGCGCGTGGCATAAATTGCGCGACGATCCGATCATCCGTTTCCTCATTGTGTCGTTGTCTTTTTACGGAATGTCGACTTTCGAAGGTCCCATGATGTCGGTTAAGACAGTCAACGCATTGTCTCATTTTACCGATTGGACGATTGGGCATGTGCACTCTGGTGCGTTGGGATGGGTTGCGATGGTGACGATTGGTTCAACCTATGCGCTGTTGCCCAAGCTGTTTGGCCGCGAGGAAATGTATAGCACCAAATTGATTGAGTGGCACTTCTGGACTGCAACCATTGGGGTTGTGCTGTATATCGCTGCATTGTGGATTGCCGGGGTCATGCAAGGGCTCATGTGGCGTGCAGTGAATGCCGATGGCACATTGACCTACAGTTTCATCGAGTCCATCGAACAGACCTATCCCTTCTACTTCGTGCGGCTCCTGGGTGGAGGGTTCTTCCTGCTGGGCATGTTCATCATGGCCTATAACACCTGGAAGACTGTGAAGGCAGGTGAGTCTGTCGACGCAACGATCCCTGAAACTGCGCCCGCGCACTGAAACTACGGAGGTTAATCTTATGAGTCAGAATCATGAGGTAGTCGAAAAGAACATCGGCCTGATGATGGTCTTGATACTCATCGTGGTCAGCATGGGCGCACTCGTCGAAATCGTGCCTTTGTTTTTCTTAAAAACCACGACTGAGCCGGTGGAAGGGCTCAAGCCCTATACGGCGCTGCAACTCGAAGGGCGGGACATCTATATACGCGAAAGTTGTAATGCCTGCCATTCTCAGCAAGTTCGTCCATTCCGCGCAGAAACCGAGCGTTATGGGCACTATTCCGTCGCCGGAGAGTACGTGTATGACAACCCTTTCCTTTGGGGCTCTAAGCGCACCGGTCCAGATCTTGCCCGTGTGGGTGGCCGCTACAGCGACGCATGGCACCGTTTACATCTGCACAATCCGCGGTCCGTGGTGCCTGAGTCGAATATGCCTGCGTATCCCTGGCTGGAAAAGCGTGAGCTCGACCCTTCAGGTATTGTGACCAAAATGCAGGTGCAAAATAAGCTAGGTCATGTCGTTGGTCAGGGTGATCGTTATACTCAAGCGGAGATTGATGCGGCATCTGAGCAAATCAAGGGTAAAACTGAGCTGGATGCGCTCATTGCGTATCTGCAGGTCCTTGGGACGCACATGAAGGGTACGAGGTAAGTCATGGATATCAATTTATTCAGAGGTATATCTACAGTACTGGC
>JANTGD010000030.1 GCA_024763135.1 Thiotrichales bacterium
TCAGCTGGCACGATCCAGCGTTAATTGTGGCTCAAAATGCTCATTTACTGCGTGTAAACTGCGCTTTTTCTCCAGACTTTGCCTTGTCTCGCACTCACCTGAGAGTTTTTCAACAGCCTGCTAAAGGAAGCTCTGATCAATTCGTAACGCGGCAACTTGCGGCGCAAAATCGCCCTCTTCTGCGTTGCGGATCTTAATAATAGCCAGCTATTACCTGCGATCCGCGCCTTAAACTGGACGATTGTTCACCAGCATCTGCTCGCGCCAGAATGAATCAGAGCTTCCTAAAAAGAGCACTCATTGGCGAATGTTGACGCAACGACGCATCTTTCAATTCGTCAGCGTGCACCAGCTACCAGCTCAGTTTGGGGCGTGAGCAGATACATCAGTGCTTCGATAAACGCTGCATCCGCTGCTTGCGGTGAAAGGCGGTAGAAAGCCTCCCAGGCCTGGCCCTTGTGCTCCTCATAATCTCCACTGAATCCGGGATGAGATTTTTCCCACGCAATTCTGACCGCGTGCCCAATAATGACATCCAGCACCAGATCACTCTCCAATTTGAGTTCGGGGTTTTGCCGAAAAAAGCGTGCCAGACTCTCGAGCACTTCGATATTCAATTGTCGATAGTCCGGCGCGGAGAAACTCTGTAACTGACTGTCAATACGGAGCGCGAAGGCGCGCTCTCCTGCCGTTGAATCATGCGTTAGCTCGGTCCCGAGTCGATTTTGCAAACTGTATTTATCACCGATCACCAAACCATGGCATTGACGCAGCAGATACCACACATCCTTATAAAACCGCGGCGGCAAGTGCCCTATCAAGCCAGCCTGCAGACGCCACTCCGCCCAATCCTTTGCAGCCCCCATCGTGACCTCATCGGAGTTCGCCACCGGTTCCGGACTAGCGATCGTCGGAATGCCAGAGGCATGCAGAGACTCTTGATCCTGCAGCCGAACCACCTCCGTCTTAAACGATTTGAGAATGGCGCGCAGGTTTTGAAATACAGTGTGGGGCGCCAGCGTTAACAATTGATTATAGGCTTCACCAATCGGCAGTTTTCGATCCCGCGCGATCTGCCCCACCAACAGTTGCACAAAATACCAAGTGCGCAATGTCAGCATATTGTCGAACAGATCTGGCTCGGAGCGAATCAGGTGCCCCAGATGTAACAGAATTTCCTGCGTTAGCACCGATTCAGCGGGATTATTGCCACAAAATTCCGCGATGGTTTTTAACATGCCTGCGTGGTCGACTGGTTTGGAGAAAATCGCCTTTTCACTGTAGGCCCGCCCCACGGCCAGTTGTTTTTGCCGCACGACAATATCCAGCAACGCATCCTCGAGACGTTCATCCGAGCGCCCGGTTTGTTCTGCAAGCCGCCGGACAACGGCCCAGTCCTTGACCGCACAAGCTTTATCGTAGAGGCGCTCCGCAATGGCCCGCAGGGACAGGCGGTCGTCATTAAACTGGGTTTCGAAATGCCCCCCGAGACGCTGATCCAACAGACGCAGCGCCTCAGCCTGAAAACGCAAATCAGGGTTTGCCTGGAGTAATACCAACAGCTCTGCATCCCGTTCGTCTTCGAGCGCCTTGAGTTGATCCGCTGTCAGAGAGGGCTGCGCTGCCTGTATCAGGAGATCGGACATCAGTTCCTGCGGTGCAGTTTGTAGGCCTGAGTCACGCAAGACGAAGCCGTGGAGATAGTCCACCCGCTCGACGGCCGCGGTGCTCAATAATTGCACCAGCGGCCCCGTCTTAACCTGTGCACTGTCACAAGCACCTTGCTGGCACTCGTTGAGCAGCTCCAACACAATCGTCCTGGCATCGTCATCGAGCATTCCCTGACGCACCAAAAAGCTGATGATGGGCTGGCCGGGCTGATCCCAGTGACGACTCAAAAACGCGAGCGATGAACGAAACTGTTCGACAAGTAGATCGGTATCGTAGTTGAAATAAAAGCCCCTCGGATTGAAGTAGTAGGGCAGAAAAATTATCTCCTCCCCTTCCAGCAAATGCAGCCGCGAGGTGGTCACGGTTCGAGTGGCCAACAGCGGTCTACCGGTCAGCCCTAACTTCGCGTTTTTCCCCAACTGTGCATGGACCTGCGAAAGTTGGCGCGCGTGGAGTACACGCACCGGCGCGACTTCTTGCAGTGTTTCGCTGCCAAAGCCCAGATCATAAAGCTGTTGCTTGACGGTTTGGTTTTCCGCCAAAACCGCTACTAAAATTTGTGTATTGCGTGCGTGGCCAATTCGTTCCCTGCGCCGCAAGGGGTCAATATCCGAAGGCCGTAGTATGCCATCGAGTATCATGGCTGAAAGCATGTAAAGGCTTTGCGCCCAAACCAGGGGCACATTCTCATTAGGAATGCGCGCCTGGCTGCCCGGAGCTTCACGCTCTGCTTCGATCGCGGTTTCCGGAACTTTGTATAGCTCAGGCAACAGGCGTTGACCGTCCCTCTCTACAAACAAGGGTTCGAGTTTGGCCTGCCAATGTGCAACCGCGTCCTGATCGTGGCGCATGATTGCATCGAGTAAAAGATAAGTGAAAAACAGCGGCCATTCCGATTCAATATGCGCAAATTGTTTGAGCTCTGAGGGTTCGTAGTGCAGCCGAGATTCATCCTCCAACGCGGTTTGATGTCCATCCAAGAGGAAACGCTTGCAGCCATACCGACCAGCCAGCTTCTTGATTATTTTTCCACGGGTTTTTTCTACCAGTTGCGCATCTTCGATGGCATAAGCCGGGTAGCCGATAATGCTCAACAGCGCTGCATCTGTCTCTTTAGAGTTAGATTCACGTGGTAGCAAACTTTCTAATGTAAACCGCGAACGTGCAACATCGCTGGGAATGACATGAACGATGGCATCTTGACTGGCCACATTACCGAATAGATTGAATCCAGATAAGGCCTCCAGTGCCGCTTTGGCCATTCCCACCGAGCTGCAATTAATCTCGGTCATGCCGTGGTTTGTTTTATTGCCACGCTCCCAAATGCCGTAATCGGGGGTACAAAAAGTGCGGCTAATGTAGTGGACGAGGTTTTGGATAAAGTTGACTTCGTCCAGGGTAAATATAATCCGTAGCCCGGCGGCCGTCATTTGCGCAATCATCAACAAATACAACGAGGTCGCATCCAGCTGTAAATGACCCCAGTCAGTATCACCAACCACGGGCAGACCCGTGTGGGTGCCGTACTTTGCATGTAAGGCATCATTGGGGTTCAAACTGTTCTTAAAGGCTTCTACGCGATCGGCCTGATGCATCATCGCCCCGAGCAAACCGCGCATCAGTTTAACAACGGACTGGCTCAACAGATAACTACGATAGTGGTCGGGATCCCAACGGCGATAGGCCTGCGCTAACCCCCATACCCCCAATATGCTGTAGACATTGTCCCGGACCCAGGCATCGGTATAGTCACCATGAGCATTGACGGCGGTACTTGCAGGTAGCAAACCAGTGACGGGATCCTGACGGGAAAGAATAATCGAGTCGATGTTGCGATAATGACTATCGAGCGTTTGCCTTAAAACTTCCAGTTTCAAAAGGTTGCCTTTGCGGGGTTTTACAAAAGAGGTATACCAGCGCCGATCACGCCGGAGTGAACACAGTATGGCGGTAAAGCCCATTGCTGATCAATATGGCGCAACGTACGCTGCGGCTATCACAGCCTGATAGGAGACTGTCAGAGAATAGCAGGTGTCGCGAGGAACAACTATTTGAGGCGCATAACCCCCCTTCGACGGCGCCGATCACCATGCAGCCAAACCGGGTTTGCTGCCTTACTCCCAAGTGTTGGACTTAGCGCAGGACGCAACAACTGCCAGTTGGCATGATTGGATCCGAAGATTGTTGAACACTCTGTTGTAACTGCTGAATCTGCTGTTGATGCAGTTGTAACTGTTGCTGTTCCTTGTGCGCCAGATCCAAAGGGGGCATGGCATAGAATGCATTCTTGATCCCCTGGTTCCAAGTTTCGCGCAGCTGCTTAAGAAAAGGGTCACTTTCTTCGAACTTACAGCGACAACCCAGCGTCAGTGTGTCTTTTTGATAGGTTGCCACCTCGAAGGGTGGACCCACGGTAATATTGGAACGCGTCGTCGCGTCGAGAGAGACCAAGCAAAGTCGCGCGGCTTGATCGAGTGGCATATGGTAATTGGATATACGATCGAGTGCAGGCTTGCCGTATTTACTTTCCCCAATCTGCAAATAAGGGGTTTCTTGCGAAGCGGTTATATAGTTACCTTGCGGATAAATCAGCATGAGTCCATGCGGCTGACCCGCAATCTGCCCGCCCAACAGCAAGGTGGTTGCGCCGCTGACACCCGAGGACTGCAACGCTGCACCATGTGATTTTTGTACTTCAAGACTGATCCGGCCTACGTACTCCGCAGCTTCGAAAAGATACCGGACATTCGCAAGATTGACACCACCATCCGGGTAATCCAGATCACGACGGATATGATTAATGGTTTCCTGAGTGGTCGCCAGGTTACCCGCTGAAAGGATAACAAAAAGTCGATCGGAGCCCGGTGTAAACACATGCATCTTGCTATAGGTTGTCACATAGTCAACCCCAGCATTTGTGCGCGAATCGGACGCAAACACCAGCCCTTCGGCAAGGCTGAGACCTAAGCAATACGTCATGGTTTCACCTTTTTGGTTGCTGCGGACAGCGTTATTGTTGTCTGCTCACTCAAACCTGTCCAGTATCCCCAAACACCTTAACGGGCAAGCGCGAACTCGTAGTCATTATTACAGGACCAGCCGGTAAAGGGGGGAGCTTTCAGTGGCCACTGCACCGGCCCCGAAGGATGATGAAGCCTTCAAACCACTTGTGGGGGTTTCTTCTCGGATCGGTGTCTAAACGCTTCCAATTCTATATTGGAAGCGTCGGTCGCATTGTCGCTGCGGGCTCAAGTATCCTCCACCATGCCCAGTTCGTCCAGCTGATCATAAAAACGTCGCAACCAGGATTTCACCCGTTGCCGCTCCATCAGCTTTAAACAGGGGCCTATCTCTGGATTCTTATTGTTCATAGCAGCCCAAAAACTGGCGTCGATACGGTCGATTTTGCGCATCGCATTGCCGTGTAACTCGGGTAACGCCAGTACAGGCACTTCCCGCTCACTAAGCTTCGCTTGAATCTCCGGCGTCATCAATGGCGAAAAATCCTTTCCTCGCCCAAGGTTTTTGACCACCACGGCATTTAACCTTCGAGTTGGATAAGCCCCCAAAAGTTCTTTTAAGAGCTTCAAACTGTCTTTACCGTCGTCCATCACATGCCAAAATGTGATCTCGATCCCAAGTTCTTCAGCCAAGTCCAATACATCTGCATCGTCTATCCAGCGATACAGGGGACGGGTGGTTTGCGCCGCCATATCAATCAATAGCGTTTGTTCTGGATTTTCCGCTGCCTGCTCGATAACGGGATCCATGGCTTCAAGGTCGCTCAAATCCAGAGGCGTGGAAAATGCCTCATAGTGGCGCATCATCGCACCATGCGACATATCAGTATCATAGATACGTAAGGGGTGTTGTTTGTCGATAAAGTACTGGGCCAACACCCGGCTCACAACCGACTTACCCACTCCACCCTTTTCACCGCCAACCAAATGTATCTTGCTCACTCATTCACTCCTTAAATTAGCTAACTTTTCACTTTCTCGTAAATGTTGCGTTTGGCTGTGTCACACAGAGTTTTGTGCCTGCAGTATGAGCAACTCTTCTTCAACGCCAGCAGCATGAGTCAGTTCGGCTACGTTCTGTTTGGTAAAAAAGCCGTCAAACTCTCCAAAACGCTGTACGTATTCGACAATCAACGAGGAATGTTCAGAGGCGCTGGAGAAAATTTGCTTGAGGCCCTCTTCCTTGGAACCGATCACATCGAGAAGAAATTCCTTACCATGCTGGCGAATCACATCAACCACATAATCAATGTTCTCCTGGCCATTGATGTACCCGTCACGGACAGCGATCGCTAAATGGTGCAAACGTGGGCCATAGTTTCTTACAAAGGTCTCTGTCGGTGAGGGGAGTTTTTCCAAATGATTGACAAAGTAAGGTGTGTTATTCGCCGTAAAGACCTTGGCAGGGCTATTCGCCTCTTCGAATCCGTGTGTACTCTTGGTGACGTTTGTAGAAGAGTTCTGATCCTTGATATCGTAGGATCCCCAGTAGTAGTAGCTTGACCAAGACAACCACTCGAGAATCGCCACCTCCCGGTTCTGGCTATAGATCCGCGTTGCGAGGTGATCGATGGGCATGAGCATCTGGTCGATACCAGATGCGGCTTGACGCTCCTTTGCCTGCAGATAACTGATTTGAATATCTTGGCGAATGCTCGAGATGCCCAAAGCGTAAACGCGAAGTTCGTGCTCGGGGCGCTCCATATAGCAGACAATGTTATGCGTATAAGGCGAAGGCTTACTCACCGCCAGATTACCTGGCATCTCCAAACGTCGAATTTCTTCCTGAGAAAAAAACCGGAACTCCCGTTCACGTTGCAGTGCCACAACTTCATGCAGATTATCGACACGAAGAATCTCACCCATATAACGGCTATTGGGTTTGCTCGCGCCAATGGGATAGACCTCGTTCAAACTCCGGAAGATGCCGCGAATACCCGGATCCTTCACCTCACGGATTAAGAGGTCCGGGGAATTCATATCGATGCGCAACACATGTGTCCAGTGCGATTCGCTCTCCAGGCTCACCAAATAGTGATAGGGCGTCATCAAACAAATTTCGCCAATGTACTGAGCGGAAGCGCCCGGATCGACCGTCAGCATCAGCGCTTCGATCTGATGAATCATATCGGTCAAACCGACACGATCTCGCTCTTCCAAAAGACGTTGCAGATATTCTTCGAAAAATGGGGAATTTTCCTTGTCTCCCATACGCGGGAAATCAAGCGATTTTATTGACATACTAGCGGTCCTGATTTGACTGTGCTACGTGCGGTATCCGGCCATGCATGCGCATGGTGTGATCGCGGACTGAAGGTCTCTGCAACGCGCTTGCTCACCCATTGGACACTGACCCATTGACCTACTACCTCAAAGCCCCTAGGGAAACCGGACACCTATGTGTATGGATACAGTCTGAATTCGGGTGAAAAATGCTGACAGAAAACCTTTTGAACGCGCTCTACTGGCCATGCATACTACGATGCAAACTTCGCTCGGAGACTGTCGGACGTCAACAGCCCTCCTTTCGGACGGAGAACAACCGACACGTAGCGATTACTTCTATAATTATGGCGCTCTGCGAGACCGGTCGAAACCAAAACGATTGACCAAGCTCTATTTCAACGCCCTCTAAAAAAGCCGCATTATAACGACTCAGCAAGTATTCCTCTATGGAAAAAATCAATGATCGCAGCCTATTAGATTCGATACATATTGGTGCAAGGCAACTCGATCCAGCGCACCTCGCACCTTATGAGTGCACATGGAGCAATCGATTACCATAACGGTTCCAACTACCCGCCAGTGAAAGTTTTTCAACAGCCTGTTAATAAAAAACTAAGAAGAAATACTTAATTGAGCCAAACCAAAAAGAATATCGCGAAATCTTGACTTTTTTAGGCGAGATTCTGAGATTTTCGTTACTTTTATTGGCATGAATTTGGCATAATGACTTGGATATTTTCAGAATCTTACTTTAAGCGGCTGGCAGATCAGGAAATCCGTTCAAAGATCCTGCTGCATTAATCAGCTCAAACTCATCGGGAGTTCCAAGCACAACAGCTCATGACCATTGATTTAACGCAGTACGATACACAGCATTTCTTCGACGAAATGCTCGTGCGCCCCAACCGCGCCCGCAGCCATACCAAAAAGCTCGTGGCACTGCTCCGCAAAATGGGTGCCGAAGAACTCGCTCAGCGCCAGGCAGCGGCCGAACTCGCGATCAAACAGATGGGTATCACCTTTACGGTGTATACGCAGGAAGAAGGCACCATCGACCGCAACTGGCCCTTCGATATTATTCCTCGCATTATTCCCAAATCCGAATGGGATGGCGTTGCGGAAGGCCTCAAGCAACGTGTCCAGGCCCTCAACCTGTTCATCGATGATCTGTATCACGATCAAAAGATCATCAAGGACGGCGTTTTCCCTGCGGAAGTGCTCGCAAAATCCAAGAACTTTCGCACCCAGTGCGTGGGCATCAATCCACCCGGTGGTATTTGGGCACATATCTGCGGATCCGATCTCGTGCGTGACGGAGATGGCAGCCTCTACGTGCTGGAGGACAATCTCCGGGTGCCTTCGGGCGTCTCCTATATGCTGGAAAATCGGGAGGTCACCAAGCAGGTTTTTCCCGAACTATTCGAGGAATACTCACCGCTGATGGTGGATGAGTACCCTGCACAGCTCTTCGACACCCTGGCAGAACTATCCCCCCGTAAGGAAGCGCATCCAGAAGTGGTTGTCCTGACCCCTGGCATTTACAACTCAGCTTATTTCGAACATTCCTATCTGGCTCAACAGATGGGTTGCGAACTGGTCGAAGGTCGGGACTTGTTCGTCGATAAGGACAACTGCGTATACATGTCCACCATTTCAGGACCGCAGCGGGTCGATGTCATCTACCGCCGTATTGACGACGAATTTCTGGATCCCGAAGCTTTTAATCCGGATTCCATGCTCGGAGTGAGTGGATTGATGCGTGCCTGGAAAGCTGGCAATGTCGCACTCGCAAACGCGCCTGGCGCCGGGGTTGCCGACGACAAGGTCGTCTACGCGTTTGTGCCAGAGATTATCAAATACTATCTCGATCAGGATCCGGTGATTCACAACGTGAAGACCTATCGCTGCATGTATAAAGACGAAATGGAGTATGTGCTGGCAAACCTTAACAAACTCGTGGTCAAACCCGCGAACGAATCAGGTGGCTACGGGATGCTGATGGGCGCCATGTCCACTCGGGACGAACGCGAAAAGTTCGCGAAGCTAATCAAACGGAATCCGCGTAACTATATTGCTCAACCCACATTGAATATCTCAACCGTGCCTACGGTCGTGGGTAAAACTATCGAACCACGGCATGTGGATTTGCGGCCTTTTATACTGAGTGGCAAGAAAACATTGGTCACCAATGGCGGGCTGACCCGCGTGGCCCTACGCAAAGGATCGCTTGTCGTCAACTCCTCTCAGGGAGGTGGCAGTAAAGATACCTGGATCGTGGAAGTCTGATGAATCATTTCACCCGGGGTCACACGTTAGGCCTGAACATCCTCAAGCGCTATGCGACACTGCTGAAACGGCCGCCTAAGCAACCCGACCCAACAGGCTTCACAACAACCAAGATCAATTGCCAATCAGCCCGCGTATCCGGCGCTGGGCAGTCAATTGGGAGTACCAATCAATGACCATGTTGTCACGTGTCGCAGAAAACATCTATTGGATGTCTCGGTACATCGAGCGCGCCGAAAATTTGGCCCGTATGATCAACGTCAACGCGTTTTTGTTGCTTGACCTCCCCCGCGGCTTTCGACCTGGGTGGAAGCCACTGGTTGAAATTACCGGCTCACTGGAAGTTTATGAATCCAGGTTCAAAAATTACGATGAACGCGCCGTCGTCAAATACCTGCTAGCCGATGCCGAAAATCCCGGATCCATCTACTCGTCCCTGATCTTCGCGCGCGAAAACAGTCGCACGGTCCGGGATGTACTGCCTCGGTGGGTATGGGAACAACTCACAGAACTGTATCTGTTTGCCCAGGAAAATCTGAACAGCGGCGTAACCAAAAAGGGTCGGCACGCTTTTCTCAAGCGTATTATTGAAAGCTCGCATCTACTGGCAGGTACCTGTTCGTCAACCATGTCCCGGGATGAGGCCTACCAGTTTCTGCGCATCGGCCGCAACCTTGAGCGTGCGGATATGACCACGCGTATCCTGGATGTTCGCTCCTCAAACCTCTTACCCGAAGAACAGACTGAATTGCGGCCGTTTGAATCCATTCAATGGATGAGTATTCTCAAAACACTGTCCGCTTACCACATGTATCGGAAAAGCATGAACACGCATGTGCGTCGCTCCGATGTATTACGTTTTCTGCTGCAAAACGAATACTTTCCACGCTCATTCAAACACAATCTGCTAGCTATTGAAGAATCATTGAACCAGCTGCCTAATAATGAGGCTCCGCTGCAGGTTTTGGGTCGGCTCATGAAAAAAGCCAATAGCTCACACATACCCGGATTGAAACAACAACAGTTGCATGCGTTCATCGACGAACTCCAGCTTGGACTGAGTAAACTCCACGACAGCCTGCGGGCAACCTACTTTCCAACCCTCGCCAGCCAACAACAACAGCAAAGTGCAGCCGGTTAGCATCCCAGTATATCGCCCAGTTTAAACTGGACGATATACTGGTTTTCTGCGTCTCTGAGCCTGGACAGACACGGTATTGTGTTCAAGGCATCCTCTAAAATCACCCTGGAACACCGGACCGCCACCTGAATTGTGCCGCGCTGAGTACAAACAGATCATCGTTTCCTGCACCCCGGTCAACGTTGCGTTCTGAACGAATCCAAAAGCACAGCAATTCAGTTAGAAACATGGCGGACAGTTGCACGCGGTACCGCCATAGCAGCAACCCAGTGAAAAATGTGGGTAAGGATTACACTGCGCTCGCAGTTTTCTTCGAACGCAGTTTCTTGTTCAATGTCCAGGAAATGACGCCAACATTAACTATCTGAATTTAAGACTTTTTTTCACAAACTCGCCCTCTCATTGTAAGAAATAGCACAGCCCAATAGCTATCCTCTGCCCTTGAAATCAGCGTCAACCTCGATTTTTCGCGCTGTAACTCTGAGGCAGGTCACATTAATATGCCGATTTTCCCATTGAAACCTGGGAGAATAGTCTTATATTAGCGTTTTCTAATATACTCGCCCCTCTTTGAAATCAGGACGAAACCAACGCGGTGACCCTATGAACAAGAAACGCAAGACCCTGGTGCTATCGATGCTCCTCGCGCTTGGCAGTGGCGCAATGATCTCTACTGCTACAGCGCAAGACACTATCGCTTCCATCACTCCCTTGTCCTTTGCGCGGGCCATCGAATTGGCCTCCGAGCACGCACCGGACCTGCAAGTTGCACAGGCTCAGATCGATCAGGCAGCGGCGGCCAAAAGGGAAGCCACGGGCAACCTCTTTCCCAAGCTGCATGCCGACATTGAAGCCAGCAGCTCCAGCAACCCCTTGAACGTCTTCGGTATGAAGGTCATGCAAGGCAACGCGACGTTTGCCGATTTTGGAGCAGGTGAGTTCAATCCCGCCAATCCGAATGTGTTGAACGTAGCACCCAACGGCCTGAATGATCCAGATGACTATCAAAACATCACCAGCCGGCTGCAGCTCGACGTACCAATTTACAATGGAGGGAAGATTCGCGGCTACGTCAAAATGGCCGATGCCTATATGGCCGCAGCCGAAAAAGGCAAAGCATACAAGCATCAAAAACTGATACTCGACACACTAAAGGCCTATGAAGGCGTGCGGACCGCCAAAGCTTACGTGGACGTCGCGCAGCTCGGGCAAAAGGCCGCCAACGCATATGTCGACATCGCACGCAAGATGTATCGCGAGGGATTGGTTTCCAAGAGTGACCTGCTACGCGCCGAGGTCAACCTCGGAGAAGTCAATCTTAAAGTCACGGAAGCTGAAAATTTCTTAAACAATACTCTCGAACAATTGCGCACACTTCTGGGGCGTCCGGAGACTAATGTGGCTGACGTCAACGAGCTGGTCACTCCCGAAATGTCGGGGGGCGTACTCTCCGACTATCGTCAGGAGGCTATTGAAGCCAATCCCGGTATTCAGGCCTTGCAAAAGAAAGTCGAGGCCAGCCTCGCAGGTACCAAAGTTGCCAAAGCGGATTACCTGCCCCACTTTAATATGATGCTCCGCCAGGAGTGGAACGACAAAGAC
Source organism: Thiotrichales bacterium (assembly GCA_024763135.1). GTDB lineage: Bacteria > Pseudomonadota > Gammaproteobacteria > UWMA-0217 > UWMA-0217 > JANTGD01. The sequence continues at coordinate 11,947 of JANTGD010000030.1, forward strand.
ACGCTCGGCGGTGATAGCTCCTATACCATTGGCGGCGTCCTCAAGTGGAGCCTGCTCGACTTCGGCACCCGTTCTGCGGCGGTCTCTAAATCGACCGCGCAAATGGCTGAAAACCGTGCTGCATTACGCGCTGCGCAAGATGAATTGAGTGTGCAGGTCGACAAGATTTGGCGGGATGTCCTATTGGCCAGCGAACAAGTCGCCGTGCGCGCCAAAGCCATCGGACAAGCCAAGGAAGCCGAACGCCTGGAACGGTTGCGCTACGAACAAGGCATCTCCACGCTGACCCAGCTGCTCGCAGTACAAACCGCACTCGACAAGGCGCGCGCGGACTATGTGGCTGCTCACTACCAGGAAACCATGCAACGGGCCGCGCTGCTGTTTGCACTGGGCAAGCTCGATCTGCAATACCTCGATACAGAAACCTCAGCCCCCGGGCTCGCAAAAGATCTTTAAGGAATACAGGGGAAGAAAACCATGCCATTTTCAAATTTGAATCAGTACTTATTGACAGGTTGCCTTGTCCTGGCGACCTCACCTTTTACTAGCTATGCAGAATCTGCGATCGCGGCGCCTCAAGATGAAGCCGTACAGGTCAGCCTGGTGGAACTCAAGGCCTCCCAGCAACCGGTCTATGCCACCCTTCCCGGTGTCGTCAAATCCGCAGACGAAGTCCAGGTCGCCTCACGTTTTATGGGCTATGTGCGCAAAATCAACGTACATGAAGGCGAACCCGTAAAGAAGGGGACGACATTGTTGCTCATCGACCCTGTTGATGTAGAAGGGGGGATCGGTCAGGCCAAAGCAGCGGTTGCCCAGGCGCTGGCTGCAATGAAGAATGCGGAACGGGATTTTGAGCGGTTTAGCGCACTCTACGCCGAAGAAGCGATTCCAGAAGCACAATTTCAAAAATACAAACTCGCATTTGACGTCGCTAAATCGCAATACGAAGCGGCCAAAACCGCCTTAAAGACCGCTCGCGGTCAATTAAGTTATGCCGAGATCAAAGCACCCATCAATGGCATCGTTACCGCCAAAATGACCGATGTGGGTCAATTGGCTGCGCCGGGCAGCCCCCTGCTCAGCCTACAGGGCGAAGGCCATTTGCAGATTGAGGTTCAAGCCGATCACCAAACCTATGCACCGCTAACGGTCGGTCAGGAAATCAAGGTCGAAATCGAAGGGCTCAACGCCCAACCCATCACGGTGCTCGGCAAGATCGAGCGCAAAGTCGATGCTGCCGATCCGCTCTCTCACACCCACCTCGTTAAAATTGGCTTAGGTGACGATGCTTTGATCACACCCGGAATCTACGCACGGGTTTTTATCCCAGTCGAAGCGCAGCAAGCCATCGAAATTCCCCGCGAGGCGCTCAGAATACGGGCGGGCATCAAGGGTGTCTTCGTCGTTGACGATGACAATAAAGCCCATTTCCGCATGGTGCGCCCCGGCATGACTCAGGGCGACAAAATCATCGTATTGGCCGGTCTCGAAGATGGAGAAAAAGTCGTTGTCGAATCAGCCCAACCTCTGATCAACAATGCCACCGTCACTGCCGGGGGTGATTCCTGATGAGCGCCCAAGTATTGAATTCGGCGGGGAAGCTGGCGCGCTCGTTCCTCGATTCTAAAATTACCGCGCTGATCATGCTCGGCGTGACACTCTGGGGCCTGATGGCTGTCGTGTCCACGCCGCGCTTGTACAACCCGGAAATTGTGGTGCCTGCGGCGCAGATACTCGTGGTGCGCCCCGGCCAATCTCCCGAGGAAATACAGGCACAGATTGTCAAACCACTGGAAGCCTTGATGGCCGGTGTGACGGGGGTCGATCATACCTACGGCTATGCAATCAACGATTTGGGAGTGGTCACTGTGCAGTTCGAGGTGGGGCGGAACGAAACCGATAGTTTGGTGCTGCTCTACAATGAAATGATGCGGAATATGGACCGCTTGCCACCGGGCACTATGCAACCTCTGGTCAAGAGCATTGGTATTTCCGATGTACCCATACTGACGATTACCTTGTCCTCGGACACGCACGATGGCGTCGTCCTGCGTGAAGTCGCGAATCGCTTTCTTGAACAACTCCGCGCTTTACCCAATGTTGGGGTCAACAGCGTTATTGGGGGTCAAAAAATGACAGCGCGCGTACTCGTCGATCCAGCCAAACTGGCATCAACGGGTATTACACTGGATCAACTACAGAAAATGCTCGAAGGCTCGAATGCCGTGTTCCCCGCTGGCAGCCTGGTCAATAATAACCAGCTCACCAGTTTACGTGTCGATGGGGCTTTCGCGAGCGTCAAAGAACTTGGCGAAATCATTATTGGCGCCCCAAATAATCATCCAGTGTTTTTAAAAGATGTAGCACGCGTGGAATACGGCCCGTTTGACCAGGACCAATATTCCACCTTTGCCTATGGTCCCGGGAACGCCGAAGGCCAGCCTGCCGGCAACACCATGCCGGCTGCGGTGATTGCCATTGGTAAACGCAGCGGCACCAACTCGGTGACGATAGCTGAAGATGTTTTGGCAAAACTCGAAGAATTAGAGAGCGATGCCCTCCCGCAGGGCATTCATGTGGATGTGACACGCAACTACGGTAAACGCGCCGATCATGCTGTGAACACGTTAATGGAACACCTAGCAATTGCGGTCATTGTGGTGGCGGTCATTCTGTTGTTCTTCCTCGGTTGGCGCGAAGCCGCAATCGTCACACTGACCGTACCGCTGACCTTGTTCGTGGTATTGGGCGTGGGGATGGCCATCGGCCAGAGCATTAACCGAATCACTCTGTTTGCGCTCATTCTGTCGCTGGGCCTGCTTGTAGATGCCGCTATCGTGGTGATCGAAAATATCCACCGACACCTACATCACGGTGACCACACCGATTTTCCTAAACTTCTGGTCAGCGCGACCAATGAAATTGGAAATCCCACCAATATCGCCACCATTGCCGTCATTCTGGCATTTGTGCCTATGGCTTTTGTCGGCGGCATGATGGGTCCGTTTATGCGACCCATCCCCATCAATGTGCCCGTCACCATGATCGCCTCGCTGGTCTTGGCCTACATCGTAGTGCCTTGGGCCGCGCGACGCTGGTTACATGGTAAAGCGCTTAAAGCATTTGCGGCTCGCGAAACTCTGGAAGATGAACCGCACCGTCCCGACTGGCTTCATCGGACCTACACAAAAGTCGCCAAACCCCTGCTAGAGAGTCGCACGAAAAGAAACCTATTGTTTTTGGGTGTCTTACTGCTACTGATCGCCTCCATGCTAATGCCTGCTTGGCAGTTCCTGCGAGGCGCCGGAATGAATGGCCCGTTGAGTCCGCTGGGCGTTAGCTTAAAAATGCTTCCCGAAGGCAATGTGAATACCTTTGTGCTCGAGGTCGATACCCCGGAGGGTTCCGCTGTAGAGTACACCGGGCGTGTCGTGGAAGCGGTCAACAAAATCCTCGCGGATAATGAATACATCACCAACTATCAGAACTTTTTGGGCCGCACCGCAGCTCTGAGTTTTGCCGGTATGGTCCGCGGAGATGCGATTCGCCAGGGCGCTAATCTTGCGCAGATTCAAGTCAACTTGGTGGATAAGCACCACCGCCCGAAAACTGCGGAAGTCGGCGCTGCTGTCTATGCATCCCTCAAACCAGTCATGGAGCAGTTCCCAGAATCCAGGATTAAACTCTATCTGACCCCCCCCGGTCCGCCCGTGCGTTCCCAGGTACTGGCTGAAATCTATGGACCCGATTACGAAAAACTCCGGGAAACCGCTGCACTGGTCAAGGAAAAGTTCCATGGAATCTACGGCATGATCAACGTTGATGACTCAGTCACTGCCAATGTACCGGAATATTTGATCCGCATCGATCAACACAAAGCCATGCTGGCGGGCGTGGCACCCGGCCAAGTGGCAAAACTCATTCACGATTACATCTATGGTGTAAAAGCAGGTGCGGTCCATATGGACTACCCGGAACCTGTCGACATCGTGATTCAGGTAGATCGCAGTCAACGCGCCTGGATTCGTCAAATACAGGATCTGATTATTACCAATCCGATGGGCAAGCAGATTCCAATTGGTAGTCTGGTCAGTATCGAACACACCAGTCAGGCCAAACCAATCTACAGTCAAGACCAGCATCAAGTCGTCTATGTGATGGGAGATCTCCTCAACTCCAGCCCGGTATACGCAACACTCACACTGAACTCGGCATTGGATGAGGTCGCATTGCCCAACGGTGTCACCCTGACCACCGCCAACCTGGGCTTTGTCTCGGCAACGCCTGATGATGTGACAAAAAATCAAGTCCTATGGGGTGGCGATATGCGCTTGACGCTGGATGTATTCCGCGACCTTGGGGCGGCTTTTATTGTGGCACTTGTCTTTATCTACTTGCTATTGGTTGCCTACTATCAGTCCTTTATGCTGCCGCTGATCGTGATGGGGGCGATTCCGTTGACGCTCGTGGGTATTTTCCCCGGACATTGGCTCTTCCAGATGCCCTTCAATGCCACTTCAATGATCGGATTCATCGCGCTGGCAGGTATCGTCGTGAGGAATTCATTGTTACTCATCGACTTTATTCTCGATTACCGTAGAGAGGGTTATCCTCTGCTGGAATCCGTGCTGGAAGCCGGGGCAGTACGCTTTCGACCCATTCTACTGACGGCGCTCGCAATTATGTTCGGCTCCGCAGTCATGGTCAGTGACCCGGTCTTTGGCGGCTTGGCCGTATCCTTGATCTTCGGTACCTTTGCCTCTACTGCCTTGACCTTACTGGTGATCCCACTGCTGTACTACATCTGGCAGTACTACACAGGTGGGGACGAAACCCCCGAACCCACAAAAACTGAAACCGTCTAATCCGCATTAGACGATGAACGCGACAGCTAATAAGTAGCTGTCGCGTTTTTTTTAACACCCGTTTGCTTCTCCAAAAATCTCTGGGCTTTAAACTAAAAACCTCAGTTGGATCACAAAAGTCCATGCAAGCTCTTGGTGCACCTGGCAAATCAGAAAAACCTCTCATCACCAATAAGGTGACCACGAGTT
>JANTGD010000031.1 GCA_024763135.1 Thiotrichales bacterium
CATCACCAATAAGGTGACCACGAGTTTTTCTGATTCACCAGGCACACCAATTGCTTACGCGTCTTTTTCGCGCCCAACTGCGGAATCTAGGTTGAAATGGCCTATCACTCCCCTCGGACTACGCCTTGCATTGGTTGATTGGTGGCGCTTTGTATCCGTCAATAGATGAGAGTTGGCTGGGGTATTAGTACATCGTTCGTACCTCTGTTACTCAGTGCCGACCCGAAAGCGCTCGGTAAGCAGCTTGGTGAGTGATTTCCCGCCGTTACCCGTCAAGATGCTTTCCAAGTGGATGTTGCCACGCGCGAGTTCATGTTCTTTGTTCGCCCAAATAAAGGAAGCCCTGATCAATTCGTAACACGGCATCTTGCGGCGCAAAATCGGCCAGGGATGGCCGCTTGACCGAGTCGACGCGTCGTGTTCGCGGGGCGGATGAAGGGGGGGTAACAAGCCCGCCGGCTCTGCGTTAAAAAATGGTCATTTACAATTGTAAACGCACAGTTTCCGACTTGAACTGTCGCATTTCAGGGGCAACCTGAGCAGTTACATTTTTACTTGCTAAGACAGCCCAAACAAACCCAGAGAGTTTTGTTTGGGCTGTTATGATTCGAACATTTGCTCGAATCCTTTGAGCACAATATCGTTATATGACACGACGCCCAGCAATTTTCCTTCTTGCATCACTGTGGCACGCTGAATTCCAAATCGCTCAAAGAGCCGCGCGCAATAGCGAATATCCATCGTCGGCGGTACGCTCAACACCGGCTTGGACATAATTTCATACACATTCACTCGCTCCGGAGAACGATCCCGCGCGAGAACCTTTTTCGCAATATCTGACAACAACACAATGCCGTATTCATCGAATTCATCGCGCTTTTCAATAATCAATGCATGGGTTTCGGTGTGGCGCATTTTCTTCAATGCATCGAATACCGTTTCTTTTCCATCGATGACGTCGAAGTCCTGTTTCATGACTTGCGCAACTGTCACACGATTTAATTTGTCCAGGGATTCCATTACAGCTCCTCCTCCACAATTTCAGTAAGTTCTTTGACTTGATGGAGCACACCCACGGCGTCTTCCACATCCAGCTGAAATGCAATCCCACAACCACGGGATTGGTCGAATTTACCCACCTGTCCAATGGTTTCGAGTATGCTGCGCGCTAAATGCTCTTCCACTAAAAAGAGCAATACATCGGTTTGGGTTTCGAGCGTCAACCCTAAAAACGTCTTGGATTGCTCAATCCCCTCGCCGCGCGCATTGCTGATAATTGTGGCACCAGTTGCACCCGCTTCCCGCGCAGCGTCCATTACCTCATTCGTCAGTTTGTCATCCACCAGAGCGATAATTAACTTGAAATGCATCGATCAATCCTCCTGATCGCTTGGGTTGTCTTGTACACCGCTCTCCTGCCCCAGCCGCTGAGCCTTCAGGGCCCGGTATTCGGACAATTTGGCATAGGCCATGACCGTCATGATGGGGAACAGACTGGCAAAAGCGATCAAACCAAAACCATCGAATAACGGGCTGCGACCCGGCACCGTTTCGGCCAGTCCCAAACCCAGCGCGGCCACCAACGGAACCGTGACAGTCGAAGTCGTCACACCCCCCGAGTCGTAAGCAAGCGGAACAATCATCTTGGGCGCAAAATAGGTTTGAATGACCACAACAATGTAGCCCGCGATGATGAAATAATGCAGCGGATACCCCGTCACAATACGAAAAGTCCCTAAACTAATTCCAATCGCCACCCCCAGGGCTACTGCCATCCGCAGACCCCATACTCCAATTGCCCCCCCGGACACTTGATTGGCTTTGATGGCAACAGCAATCAGCGAAGGTTCCGCAACGGTAGTACTAAAGCCAATGGCAAAGGCAAAGACGTACACCCAGTAATAGTGACTCCAATGGGGGTCGACGACCACTTGACCGATACTGCCGACAATAAAGTCCGGATGCGTCAACTGCTCAGCCATGAGCCTGCCCAGGGGAAACAGCGCCTGCTCAAGCCCCTCAAGAAACAATGCCAGGCCAACGAGCACATAGGCAAAACCAATCAATACGCGACGCAATCTGGGAATGGGCCGCCGCAGTACCAGAAACTGGAACCCAAAGATAATCACTGCGATCGGTACCACATCCCGCAAAGTAGCCAGCAGCGTTCCGAAAAAATGCTGAAGAAAGCTCAATGCATCACCATCCCATAACCCATTACAAAAATCATCGGCGTAAGGGACGCAAATGCAATCAAGCCAAAACCGTCAACCATGGGATTGCGCCCCTTGATGCTGGAAGCCAGGCCCACCCCCAAAGCGGTCACCAATGGCACAGTAATCGTCGAGGTCGTCACACCCCCGGAGTCATAGGCGATGCCAATGATGGATTCCGGGGCAAACATGGTCATCATGACCACTAATACATAGCCGGCAATAATGAAATACTGAATAGGCCAACCTTTGAGAATCCGAAATACGCCCAATACAATGGCAAATCCCACCGAAATGGCTACGGTCACGCGCAGACCATTGGCATAGTAACGTTTGGCAGATTCGGTATCTTCGATCATGCCCCCGCTCGCGGCGACTTCAGCGGCTTCGCCGGACACTGCAATGAGCGCAGGCTCGGCGACAGTCGTCCCGAAACCCAAGGCAAAGGCAAACAGCAGCAGCCACAGCACACTGCCTTTTTGAGCAAACGCTTTAGCCATCGATTCCCCAATCGGAAACAAGCCGAGCTCCAGCCCAAACACGAAAAAAGTAAGCCCGACGACCACGAGCAGGGTGCCGAATACCAGCTCCAGCAAATTGGGCACGGGTTGCTGCAATACCACGGTCTGAAAAAACCCGATCACCAGGATGATCGGCGCCAAGTCCCGCAAACTATCCAACATTGCGCGGCCCAGAGATTGCATCATGCGCAGCATAAGCGTTCCAGAATCCTATGAACGAGAAACTAGCGAGCTAAATGACAGTGTTATTACTCAAGTTTCGGGGTTTAACAGCCTGTTAAGGAAGCTCTGAGCAATTCGTAACACGGCATCTTGCGGCGCAAAATCGCCCTCTTCTAAGTGGCGGATCTTCGCAATAGACAGCTATTACCTGCGATCCGCGCCTTGAACTGGACGATTTTTCACCACAATCTGCTCGCGCCAGAATGAATCAGAGCTTCCTTAAATACCAGTACGCACTGAATCAGAGCGTTCCTTCTCCCCCGGGAGAAGGGCAGGATAAGCAAATGCATTCACGCTTAAAATCCCCTCACCCCAACCCTCTCCCAGGGTGAGGCTGTCGCAAAAGCGCTCGCTTTTCGACAGCCTCGTGCAGCACAGGGCCGTGCTGCCAGAAGCAACGTCCTGGACGGACTTTTACGAACCCCTCAGAGTGAGAGGGTGCTACAAACTCCAAAACTTGAGTGATCACTATGGATCGTCTTATTAACCCGGCAACAAAATAAAACAGGTTCAGCCTCAGTGCGCATTGATACAACGCAGGCCTGATACTCTGAACACGCTTTATTGTATTACCGGGTGAGTTTGATCAATGCCAAGCCCGGAGTACCGAGCATGCAGATTCCTTTTGCGCGAAATCTTACCGACTTATGAGACGCCTGTCTTTAGGAAGCTCTGATCAATTCGCAACACGGCATCTTGCGGCGCAAAATAGCCCTCTTCTAAGTGGCGGATCTTCGCATTAGCCAGCTATTCACTGCGATCCGCGCCTTGAACTGGACGATTTTGCACCACAATCTGCTCGCGCCAGAATTGATCAGAGCTTCCTTTACTGGGTGTGCATACGCTTAGCTGACTGCTTGAGCATGTACCGCTCAACCAGGAGATAGAGTGCCGGAATGACAAAAAGAGACAGCAAGGGGGCGGTCACCATGCCGCCTATCATGGGGGCCGCAATCCGTTGCATCACATCGGAACCGGACCCACTGCCTAACATCACAGGTATCAGGCCTGCAACGATCACTGCGACGGTCATCGCCTTGGGCCGTACACGCATAACCGCTCCCTCCATGATCGCGGCGTGTAAATCCGACTGGCTACGCTGCCCCGGCGCTTGCAGGCGCGCCTGCCAGGCGGCATTGAGGTAAACCAGCATAACGACCCCAAATTCGGCAGCGACACCCGCTAATGCAATAAACCCTACCACCGTGGCCACCGACAAGTTGAAATTCAACAGCCACAACAACCAAAAACCACCGATCACAGCGAAAGGCAGGGAAACCATCACCATCAACGCCTCGCGCAACCGTGTAAAGGTCAAATACAGCAACATGAAAATCAGCAACAGGACAAGCGGAATCACCCAGGCAAAGCGAGCCTTGGCACGCAGAAGATACTCATACTGTCCCGACCAGGTAATGGAATAGCCCGGAGGCAGCTTCACACCCATCTGCACAGCGCGGCGCGCCTCGGTCACATACTGCCCCAGATCGACATCCGCAATATCCACAAAGGTCCAGCCGTTCAAACGCGCATTTTCACTTTTGATCATGGGCGGACCATCGACCAACTGAATCTGCGCAATCTGCGACAAAGGAATCTGCGCAGCCGTAGGCGTCACCACGGGCAGATCCCGCAGTGCAGCCAGCGTATCCCGCCGATCGCGCGGATAGCGGAGATTGACGGGATAGCGCTCCAAGCCCTCGACGGTTTCGGTCACCTTTGCGCCACCAATGGCGCTGCTGACAATGAGATTAACGTCGTCCATATTTAAGCCATACCGGGCGGCCTTTTTCCGATCCGGGATAATTTCGACGTAGCGCCCACCCGCAACTCGTTCCGAATAGGCCGACACCGTCCCATCCACCGTCGCCAGCACAGCCTCGATATCCCGGCCAATACGTTCGATTTCCTGCAAGTCTTCGCCGGCGACCTTAATGCCCACCGGGGTTTTAATCCCGGTCGCGAGCATATCGATGCGGGTTTTGATCGGCTGTACCCAGGCATTGGTCAGACCGGGAAACTTTACGGTACGATCCAGCTCCCGGATCAGCTTGTCCAGCGTCATGCCAGGGCGCCATTCCGACTTGTCTTTGAGCTGGATCGTGGTTTCAATCATCGTCAGCGGTGCGGGATCGGTCGCCGTTTCAGCCCGACCAATCTTGCCAAACACCGTTTTGACTTCCGGCAAGGTGCGAATCAGCCGGTCGGTTTGTTGCAGCAACTCCTGCGCCTTACCAATCGACAGTCCCGGCAACGTCGTTGGCATATACAGCAGATCCCCCTCTTCCAACTCCGGCATGAACTCACTCCCCAAGCGCTGAAGCGGAAACCACACCGTTGCCATACACAACACTGACACAAAAACCGTCAGCCACGGGTAACGCAAGACGATGCCCAGCGCGGGGCGGTAGAGTGCAATCAGCAGGCGATTGAGTGGATTGCGCGTTTCGGCGGGAATGCGCCCGCGGATTAAATACCCCATCAGCACCGGTACCAAAGTCACCGACAGACCCGCAGCCGCCGCCATGGCATAGGTTTTGGTGTAGGCCAACGGACTGAACAACCGCCCTTCCTGAGCCTCCAGGGTAAAAATCGGCACAAAACTGAGCGTAATGATCAACAGTGAGAAAAACAGGGCGGGTCCCACCTCGCTGGCGGCCTTCGACAACACCTGCCAACGCACTTCCCCTAAGGGCGGCGCACCCTGCTCCGCCTCCCAGCGCTCAAGATGTTTGTGCGCATTCTCGATCATAACAATGGCGGCATCGACCATCGCGCCAATGGCGATCGCAATGCCCCCCAGCGACATGATATTGGCATTGATACCTTGGTGATACATCACGATATAGGCCGCCAAAACTCCCAATGGCAAACTGATAATCGCGACCAAAGCTGAGCGAAAGTGAAATAAAAACACGACACACACCAGCGCGACAATCAGGAACTCTTCGACCAGTTTTTCTTCCAAATTATTGACTGCGCGGTGAATCAAGGCGGAACGATCATAGGTCTCGACAATCTCCACGCCCTGCGGCAGACCTTGCTCCAGTGATGCCAGGCGCGCCTTCACCGCATCGATGACTGCCAACGCATTTTCTCCAAACCGCATGACCACAATACCGCCAGTCACTTCACCCTGGCCATCAAGCTCGGCGATGCCCCGACGCATTTCCGGACCGATCTGCACGCGGGCCAAATCCTGTAGCAAAATCGGTGTGCCCTGTGCATCCATCGCAACCGGAATTGATTCAATGTCTGCAATCGAGCTGAGATACCCGCGACTGCGTATCATGTACTCGGCTTCGGCAATTTCCAGTACCGACCCCCCTGCCTCCTGGTTAGCATTTTGGATTGCGCTACGCAATTGGCCGAGCCCGATGCCATAGGATCGCAACCGATCCGGATCCACGATGACCTGATATTGTTTGACCATGCCGCCCACACTGGCGACCTCAGCGACTCCGGGCACTGTCTGCAATTCCAGCTTGAGAAACCAGTCCTGCAGCGATCTGAGTTGCGCCAGATCCAGATTGCCGCTGCGATCCACGAGGGCATATTCATAGACCCAACCCACTCCCGTCGCATCCGGACCTAAGGTGGGCTGCAACTCAGGCGGCAACTGCGCCGCGGCCTGATTGAGATATTCCAAAACCCGCGCGCGGGCCCAGTAAATATCGGTACCGTCTTCGAAAATCACGTACACGTACGAATCCCCAAAGAATGAATAACCGCGTACCGCCAGCGCACCGGGCACCTGTAGCAGCGTTGTGGAAATGGGGTAGGTCACCTGATCTTCCACCACGGTGGGCGATTGACCCGGGTAGCTTGTCTTGACGATCACTTGCACATCCGAGAGATCGGGGATCGCATCGAGCGGCGTTTGGCGCAGCGCGAAAATACCCCACGCGGTGAGCAACACGCTGAGCATAATTATCAGCAACCGGTTGCGCATAGACGCCTGAATGATGGCAGCCAACATATGCTTATTCTCCAGACAGACGGCGCAGACTTGCGCGCAGATTGGATTCCGAATCGAGCAGGAATTGGGCCGAGACCACCACTTGATCACCGGGCTCTAATCCATCGAGGATTTCTATCTGATCGCGCGTGCGCATACCGGTGATCACCGCGACTGGCTGAAAGCGATCCTCCTCCACGCGTTTAATGACGCGCGCTTCGTCGCCACTCAATATCACCGCCTCCCGTGGTACCGCGAGCACGTCGCGGCGGGGGCCGCCATAGACAGTTGCAGAGGCGAACATATTTGGTTTGAGCGCTCCATCCTCATTCGGAAAGCGCAGGCGGACCACCAGGCTGCGTGTGGCGGCATCGAGTTCGGGATAAATATAGTCCACCTCCCCTTCCCAGACCCGACCCGGCAACCCCTCGATGCGGATTTCCGCAGGCCGCCCCACTTTCACCCATTGATAATGTCGTTCAAAAATATTGACCTGCACCCAAATATCATCGAGCTGCGCCAATGTATACAGCTCCAGTGCGGGCGTAATGCGCATGCCATTGCGAAACCCAATCGTTGCCACCACACCGGATTCCGGCGCCAGCATGGGAATCATACGCAGGGGCTTGCCTCGGCGTTCGATCTGCCGAATCGTGCCATCAGGCACCTCGAGCAAGCGCAGCCGTTCCCGCGCAGCCTCCCGCAACTTAGAGCTGCCTCCCTGGGATAGCAACAGCTCTTCCTGTGCGGCGTAGATTTCCGGTGAGTAGTAGCGCAACAATGCCTGCCCTTTTTTCACCGGCGCGCCCGCACTGGTAACAGACACGGACTCCACCCAACCGGAAGCGCGCGGGTGAACATGCACCAGGCGATCTTCGTTATAGGTCACGGTACCGGTGGTTTTAATGTACTGCCACAACGTCGTGCGGGTGACAGGCGCAGTGCGCAATCCCAGATTCTGCTGCACGGTTGCAGAAACTTCGACAATAGGGGCAGCATCCCCCGACGCCGCCTCAGGCTCCACCGGCACCAGATCCATACCACAAATCGGGCAATTCCCCGGCTCACCTTTGACAATCTGTGGATGCATGGGACACACATAGTTGGGATCTGCGTGTTTTTCCGCGTGCTCCAGCGCCGTGTCATCCTCTGCTTCAGCGAGTGTTTCGGAAGGTTGCGGCTGACAGGCGAAGAGCCACATCGCACTGAGCAATACCGCAGAGACTTGGTAATTTTTTAGCCATGAATTCATTCTTTGGTTTCTCCCAATACTTCATTGAGCGCGATCAACTGTTCCCCACGCTGGGCGATGAGATCGAGCACATCGCGTTGCTTGATCAATATGGATTCCCGCGCATTAAGCACCTCGGCAGATGAGGATCTGCCGGCTTCGTAGTCGCTCGACGTCAATTGCACCACACGCTCCAGAGCTGGAATCACTGCATGCTGATAGTGCTCGATACGCTGATCCAGCGCCTCAATTTGCGCCAATAGCGCAGCTTTGCGCGCATTCAGGCTGGCGACCAGATCACGCTGATGCCAACGCGCCGCCTGCGCATTGGCCTGACTTGAGCTCAAGCGGGGGTCTTGCCGCTGGTCCGGAAAGAGCGGCAACGTCAGACTGACTCCCGCAGAAAAGAAATCCACCCGATCCTCGCGATACCCATAACCTGCCGAGACCGACCACTGCGGTCGATACGCTTGCTTGGCCAGCGCCACCGCTGCTTGTGCTGCAGACCATTGCGCATCAGCTCGCGCAATCTCAGGATTGTCCAGCGAAATCGTGGTGGGTAGCGTTCTGAGTCTTGCGGGCAGTGCAACCGGCCACTGCGCGTTCAGAGCGGCCGGGCTCCAGCGCGCCAAGGTTGCCCGCGCAGTGTTCGACTCGCCCGCACGCTGCATCCGCAGGGCAGCGAGCTGCGCAATGCGTGCCTCCAGCAGTGCCAGACTGCCCTGTGAACTCCGACCGGCGACATAACGCGATTCCTCTGTATCCCGTAAGGTCTCCAGCAGTGCTGTTTGTTCGCGAACCAAGTGCAGATCACGTTCGGCCCGCCAGACCCGTAACCACTGCAAGCGCGCTTCTCGAAGACGTTGCTGCTGCTGCGCGACGAGTCCGGCAACCTGGCCACGTACCTGCGCCTGGGCCTGGCGCTCTGCGATCGCCCGACTATCACCCGCCGGAAAACGCTGACTCACCGTCACCTGGGCTTGGGTCATGGGCTCCTGATCCAGCGCAAAACTGTCGATGGGCAGATTCTGCAGGCCCAAACGAACCTCAGGATCCGGCAGACTGGACGCCGCGCGAGCATGCGCACGGGCCCCCTCCAACTGAGCCTGTGCCTGCTGCACCCGCTCATCTTTTTCCAACACCTGCGCCTCAAGCGCCGCGAGTGTCAGTTCAGTCGATAACGCCTCCGCCTCGGACGCCTGCGGACCGACACCTGCTGCAGCGAGTCCCTGAGACGCTGCACAGCCCACTAAAAGCAGCGAGTATCGGATACCTTTGAGTAGCGGCATATTTCTTTCTCCCTTCAATCTAGAGCCCTCTGATAGGCGCGGAAAAAACACGTAAGCGATGGGCGAGCATGGCGAAATAGAACTCTGCGTGATCACCGTGCTGGTGCGTAGCAATTGATCTGTTTTGTGAGCTGCGCCAAGCGCTTGCGTGGACTTCCAGGAGCCACCTGAGGATTTTAGGTTCAACCAAAGCGAACGTCGGCAAAGGCTTGCCCACAACCAGACTTGGGCCAACCCCTGCCTAGGATTTAAGGACGCTCTGTTTAATTCTGGCGCGAGCAGATTGTGATGAAAAATCGTCCCGTTCAAGGCGCGGATCGCAGGGAATAGCGGGCTATTGCGAAGATCCGCAACGCAGTAGTGGGCGGTTTTGCCCCGTAATCTGCCGTGTTACGAATTGATCAGAGCTTCCTTAACCCAGATAACCAGGGTCCGCCACCCAGCACGCAAATGACTGCATGACTGATACCACAGCGATACCTGGAATCAACGATCGGTTGAATTGAACGATTTGCAGCATGGACAGCAATCGCGCCAACGTCGCAGTAGACGAATAACGACCCCGGCGCTCAGGCCGGTCGATCGCTTGGCGTTATGCAGTTTCGAAAATCAGCGGTGGTGGTGTTTCCGGCGGGTGAGTGAGAGAAAGAAAAGCGTAGCGAGGAGAGCGAAAAACCTGCCGAGTATGATCCTGAGCAATCCTCCAGGAAAGCTCGGACAGAGCAGGCAGCATACCGTGTGAACACTGGCAGTCGTCACCGCAGAGGCAGTAATGCGCATGTTCACCGGGCGCATCCGATACTTTGGCGGACATTACCGTGTGCACATGACAAGGGGGAAGCTCGACGACATCGGCGGGCACTGGTGAACTGTGCGGTTGTGCACTGCCGCAACCCAAAGTGAGGGCCCCTACCCCCTGACTCCAGATCAACACTGTCGCCAAAACCAAGTTGAAAATCCTGGATTTCATAATGAATGAGTATACCGAAGGGGCTGAGGGTTTAAAGTAAAACCTCTGGCCCTATGATGAATATACTTCATAGTGTTAATATTTTTACTATTAAGTCTTCTTTTTTAACAACAGGTTAGAATGCAAACTGCGAGTAATTAATGATAAAATAAGTGAGGTAGTTCACACTCACATTCTGCCTTTCGTCCTAGAATGTGAGCTATTGGTCGGGATTCCTGCCCGTTACTCATGTGTAGGGAATAACAAACCGCTTGAGAAGGGTTAAGCTCTATAAGATCACAGCTTGCAGCGCAGCTGAAAGCAGCCGCCTCACAAAGGCTGTCCGTACGTGCGGTATCAACGCCGAAAGTATGCAGAAATTCAGCACAGCCGTGGTTGCACATGCGGCGCGGAACGCTGCAAGGTGGAGTGGCAGGAACAACGCGCAAAAGGATCACTGGGCGCAATGCGTCGAAAATCGATCGTATCGACCAGTGACACTATAACAGTGCTCATCAGGAGGAGCACATCGGGACAGCCTCGGTTGCGTGCAGCCGCCGCTACAGGAAACGCAGATCAGGCGTGCAATAGTACCGCGTGGATCTGCGCCAACCTGTGACTGGCAGTTGGCACGCTAGGTCAGCATTCAGGTGACCTGTTTGCCAGCACCAATCCGACCGGGCTGTTTTAGAAAGCCAAAGGGAACTTGTATGACGCTGACACGCTGGATAATGAAGCTAATTGGCCTGATCATACTGGCAGGTATTTTTACCATCTGCCTACAAACGCGACCGCAGCAGATCCAGTCTGATCTGTTGCAAAAAGCGCGTAATACGCTCGAAGAAAATGATTTCAGCTGGGCGATGGTGAGCATCGATGGGCGAGATGTCACGCTTTCCGGAATTGCGCCGGACGACGTGGCTACGGAACTAGCAATCAATGCAGTTTCGCGAATTCCTGGGGTGCGCGTGGTCAATAACGAAATTTACCCTGCCAACACCTCAGGCAGCGGATCGCCATTGCGCTCTCCCGAGCCTCTGCAGGGACTGGATCTCAGCCTGACCGAACCCACCAGAGCTGCACCATTTCCAGGTGCTTCACAACCGGCGCTCGCCATTACGGTCTTAGGCGCACTGCAGCTACCACAAATCGGTGACACTGACACCGCCACCGGAGGGCCCAAGTAATGCAATATCTCCTGACCCAGATTTTCCTTTGCCTGCTTGCGGCGACTGGCACAGGCTGGCTGATTGGCCGCTTTACGAGCAAAACCCGCGAGTTCAATGCGCTACGCAGCCTCACCGAATGGCAGGAGAAATATCATGCATTGGAACAATACCGAAATCGCCTGAAAAAAGAGAACCACAGTCTCAATAAAGCCCATCAGAAGCAACTCAAGGAGATGGCTCAGTTTCGCGTTCAGTTGACCGGCCTGAAAGCGAAATCCCAAACACTCGCCAACGAGCATGTCGGCAGTCGGGAACGCGTCGATTCCTTGAAAAAAGCGATTACCGAACGCGACCAGCTGATTCAAAAATACCAGCAACGCGTCATCGCCTCAGACAACAAGGTGAAACACCTGCTGGCGCGCGTCTCTGCCCTGTCTGCCTCGAAACGTGAAATGGAAGACCGACTGCAGGATGCCAGTGGCGAGTGCGACTTACTGTCCACACAAATTTTCGACCTGAATAAAGAAACCAAGTCGGCGCAGGGCCGCTTGCGACTGTTGGGTACAGAGCGCGAAAAACTCGCGGCCGAGGTCGATGTATTGGGGCAGGAAAAATCCGCGTATCAGGAACGCGTCGATACCTTGATCCAGGAACAGCACTCCCTCATGGATAAGATCAAAGAACTCAAGCACCAGCGTGATGAGTATGAAACGCGGGTTGATGAACTGCGCAGCAATATGGACGATCTGACGACCCAAATCATTCACATTAAATCTGAGCGGGATGACTACTTGGGTAAGCTCAGAAAGATCTCATCGGTGCTCGACAATGAAGCGGCCAAAGAAGGTGCCGCCTGAACGGCTACCACCTCAACATGCGGCAGCACAGGCGCGGCAACCGCTCAACGTATTTTTTCTACCACTTGTAGCATTTTGTCGACACTGGAATCGACAAGACACTGCGAGTAAGCTAAGGCGCTTCTAAAACGAGCCAAGGGTAAAACGATTGATGCCAGCCAACGCTACCCGTCCAGCAGTTTACCTACTCCCACTCTCGCTGCTCCTTGTGCTGCTCCCAGCCTGCAGTATGACCGACGGACTGTTTCGTGAAACGCACCGTTCCGAGAGTTCTGTCTATATCGCGCCGGGACTCGACCAGCCAGGCGTCACCAACGAGGTTGCGAACGCAGCCAAGCCCGCAGACCAGACACTGGCCGCAATGGATGAAGAACAAGTCACCACGGTGCCCGCAAGCGGAGATCTCTCGACGCTGCCTCCCCAAGGTAAGCTCTATATTCAAGTCGCTGCCTTCAGCAGTCCGGACAATGCCAAAAAGCTACGCGACCAATTGGCGAAAGCGCAATCCTATCCAGTTGAGGTGTATCAGGAAACCACTGAAAACGGTACGTTTTATAAAGTTCAATTTGGACCCTTTGCAAGCGTAAAAGAAGCCGACGCTGCCGAGCATACCATCCGTGCAGCCGCCAATACGGATAAGATCAGCTACGTACGGCGCTGACGCAAGGTTTCGTAGAGGCAGACCCCAGTGGCTACAGACACATTAAGACTAGGTACCTGACCCAGCATCGGAATTGCAACGAGATAATCGCAGCGCTCGCGTGTCAGGCGCCGCAGACCCTTCCCTTCGGCACCCATCACCCAAACCAGCGCACCTGTCAGCGTCTGATCGAACAGACTCACTTGCGCATCATCGCTGGTCCCCACCACCCAGCAACCGCGCTGCTGCAGCGCCTCCAGAGTCCGCGCGAGATTTGTAACCGAAATTAGCGGAATACTATCTGCCGCGCCACTGGCAACCTTTCTGACCGTCGGCGTCAGACCAACCGCATTGTCCTTGGGTACAATGACCGCGTGAACGCCCGTTGCATCCGCGCTACGCAGGCAAGCACCAAGATTATGCGGATCGGTAACACCATCGAGTACCAAAAGCAAAGGGGGTTCATCCAAGCTATCGAGCAACACCCACAAATCGGCTTCCAGTTTTTGCGGTGGCTCCCGATAAAACCCCACCACGCCTTGATGCTGCGTATCGCCACCCGCCAACGATGTCAGACCCGCGGCGTCCAGCAATTCAATCGCGATCCCCGCCTGCTCGGCCTGCACTAACAGCGCTTGTAAGCGACGATCCCGTCGTCCCGATTTCACACAAAGTTTTAACAGACTCTGCGCATCATTGCGCAGCAATGATGCAACGGCATGAATGCCAACAACCTTGCGAGTCGCTTTCATCCTTTCTTTCTACGACGCTTACCACGGGGTTCGGCAGCTGCGGTCTCCCCCTCTGCAAGATCAAAATCGATTTTGCGCTCGTCTAGGTCCACGCGCGTAACAAGCACTTCCACGCGATCTCCCAAGCGATACACCAACCCGCCCCGCTTACCAGTAAGCCGATGCCCTACAGGATCGAATTCGTAAAAATCACGAGGCAAGGAAGTGATGTGCAGCATGCCTTCGATAAAAATCTCATCCAACGCAATGAACAAGCCAAATGAGGCAACCCCGCTGACGGTACCAAAAAACCGTTCGCCGACTTTGTCGAGCATAAACTCGCACTTCAACCAATCCTGAACATCCCGGGTCGCATCATCGGCGCGACGCTCACACATGGAGCAATGCTCCCCAAGATCCACCATTTCATGCGGTTCATAGACAAAGTCATCGGCGCGCCCCCCCTGCAACACATGGCGTATAGCGCGGTGCACCAACAAATCGGGGTAACGCCGAATCGGAGAGGTAAAATGTGTATAATTCGGCTGTGCCAATCCAAAGTGCCCCGTTTCCGCATCGGGCGCATAAAGCGCCTGGGACATCGAACGCAGCAGCACAGTTTGAATCAACTGCTCATCCGGGCGGCCGCGAATCTGTTCTACGATCTTGGCAAAGTCCTTGGGTTTGGGCTTATCGCGCCCACCCAATTGCAAACCGAACTCCGCCAGAAACTCCTTGAGCTCCTCCAGCTTTTCCGCTTTTGGAACATCGTGTATGCGATGCAGGCAGGTGATCTCATGCGCCTTGATAAACCGCGCCGCAGAAACATTCGCAGCAATCATGCATTCCTCGATCAGGCGATGCGCATCATTGCGTTCACTGGGTAAAATGCGCTGTATCTTCCGCTGCTGATCGAACTCAAAAACTGTTTCGGTGGTTTCAAAGTCGATGGCGCCACGCGCCCGGCGATTTTTGATAAACGCATGAAAAAGGGCGTACAGATGTTCCAGATGCGGCACCAGATCCGCGCGCTCAGCGCGCAGCGCAGGATCCTGATCAACCAGAATCCGCGCCACCTCGTCATAGGTCAGACGCGCATGAGACCGCATAACCGCCTCTAAAAAACCATAACTTTCGATCTCACCCTGCGGACTGATCTCCATTTCACACACCATACAGAGTCGATCCACCTCGGGATTCAATGAACACAGGCCGTTGGAGAGGCCTTCCGGCAACATTGGAATCACTTGTTTGGGAAAATACACCGATGTGCCACGTTCCTGAGCCTCCTGATCCAATGCTTGCCCCGGTTGTACATAGGCCGACACATCGGCAATCGCAACCAGTAAACGCCATCCTTCGTCATTCGGTTCACAAAACACCGCATCATCGAAATCCCGCGCGTCGGCACCATCAATGGTTACCAGCGGCAGCGAGCGCAGATCGACACGTCCCTGTTTGGCCTCCTCTGGCACTACGTCGCCAAACTGACGCATCTCCTCAAGCACCGCTTCTGGCCAAAGGTGCGGCAGCTCGTAGCTACGCAACGCAATATCGATTTCCATCCCCGGCGCCATATGCTCGCCGAGAATCTCCGTAATCCGGCCAATCGGCTGACTGCGGCGACTGGGCTGTTCGATTATAAACGCCACTACAATCTGCCCATCCTCGGCTTGCATCCGCTCATCTGGGGGAATCAAAATATCCTGATGAATGCGATTATTGTCCGGCACCACGAAGCCGATGCCTTTTTCTTCTACATAACGCCCCACAATCTGCTGGTGTGCGCGCTCGATGACTTCGACCAAGGCACCCTCGCGGCGGCCCCGGCGATCGACCCCAATCACCCGCGCCACGGCACGATCACCGTGGAGCAGGCTACGCATTTCTTTGGGTGATAGAAACAAGTCCTCTCCCCCTTCGTCGGGAATCAAGAACCCATACCCATCGGGATGCGCACTTACACGACCACGCACCAGATTGTCTCCTGAAACTGGAACGTACCCCCCGCGACGATTGAATATCACCTGTCCGTCCCGCTCCATGGCGCGCAGCCGGCGGCGTAATGCCTCCGTTTGCTCGTCACCCTCAATATCCAACAGTTGGGCCAACTCATCGCGACGCAGTGGCGTGGCGGCTTCACTCAGAACCTCGAGAATTAACTCGCGGCTGGCGATGGGCTGAGCGTATTTCTGTTTTTCCCGCTCAGCGTAGGGATCGTGTGGTAACGACATGTGGGGGACTACCTCATTGGAATTTTCTAATAGTGAACCCAAACAATTGAGTCCAAAGCCGATATGCTTCACGGCACGCGCCGGTATTGTAGCATCAACCCTCCAGGCAAAGACTGCCCGCTAAGAATTGACAAATCCCGGCCACGCGGGTATCTTCCCGCGCCTGTTGGGTGATACACCGTCACTTGCCGAGGTGGCGAAATTGGTAGACGCGCTAGCTTCAGGTGCTAGTGGGGGCAACCCCGTGGAGGTTCAAGTCCTCTCCTCGGCACCACTTATTCTATCCCAACGCTCATTCCCCTCCTTGATCTCTGAACCCCCAGTACCTCGTCCAACCCCCAGTACCTCGTCCAGTTTAAGGAAACTCTGATTCATTCTGGCGCGAGCAGATTGTGGTGAACAATCGTCCCGTTCAAGGCGCGGATCGCAGGTAATAGCTCGCTATTGCGAAGATCCGCCACGCAGAAGTGGGCGATTTTGCGCCGCAAAAAGCGATGTTACGAATTGCTCAGAGCTTCCTTAAACCTAAAAACCTCAGTTGAGCGCAAAAAAGACGCGTAAGATATTGGTGTGCATGGTGAATCGGAAAAACTCGTGGTCACCTTATTGGTGATGAGAG
>JANTGD010000032.1 GCA_024763135.1 Thiotrichales bacterium
GACAAGGCAAAATCTGGAGAAAAAGCGCAGTTTACACGCAGTCAATGAGCATTTTGAGCCACAATTAACGCTGGATCGTGCTAGCTGAGAGTTTTTCAACAACCTAGTCCACCGCTGTGTGACTTTGTCACTGTGATTTACATCACATTGGTACAAGCTTAGGCTGTCTGAGTCATTCAACTTTGATGGAGAGGTTAATTTCGATGAAAAAAAATATCGGTGCTTTGGATCGTAATATTCGTATCGTGGTCGGTGCCCTGTTGATTCTATGGGCAGTGTTCGGTGGCCCTGGCTGGGCATGGATTGGCATTGTGCCCTTGGCGACAGCGTTGATTGGGTTTTGTCCGATTTATCCGTTGATTGGGATGAGTACGAACAAAAGCGGGAGTTAACTTCCTCAATCAGCACGCTCGTCTTTTAACCGATCTCTGCGTTATTTTAGTGCTCGCTCGGTTACAGACTGCCTGTATGCGCCCTCGCTGCGCGCTAAAATGCCTTGATCTCGGCTAAAATCCAAGCATGCTGAAAGTCTATAGTGACTGCACGCTCGTCTTTTAACCGATCTCTGCGTTATTTTAGTGCTCGCTCGGTTACAGACTGCCTGTATGCGCTCTCGCTGTGCGCTAAAATGCCTTGATCTCGGCTAAAATCCATGCATGCTGAAAGTGTATAGTGACTGCACGCTCGTCTTTTAACCGATCTCTGCGTTCAATTGCTGCTCAAGCAAGCCTGGCGCCGCTACTGGTTCTCGCTGAATCATTGCGGCGCCTCAGGCGGTTTGCAGCAAGCAGTAGATCGGTATTGGCGCTACTTCACACCAATGCTTACGACGGTGTGTCAGTGAGCGGAACGATGGGTAACAGTGCCTGAAAGTCGGATATTCTGACGAATTGCGTCTCTCCCGCTCGCGGCCCCTGCTGCAAATCGGGTGTCTCTATCGAATAGAGGTGGCGGATGCCATAGGTCTGCGCAGATTCCAACACCGCTTCGTTATCATCAATCAACAGTGTCCGCGTGGGCTCGAAAGTCTGCGTTGCCTGCAGACGTTCCCAAAACTCCGGTGTTTCTTTTGGCAGACCAAGCTCATGGGAACAGATCAGTCGGTCGAAGTAGCGCTCGATACCGGTTTGCTGCAGTTTGATGCGCAGGCTCTTCATATGTGCATTGGTGACCAATGCCACTGTTTTGCCCGAAGATGCCAAGGCTTTGAGGAAAAGTTCGGCGCTTGGACGAAGCCCGATCAAATGACGTAAACGACGCTTTTGCTCCTCGATATCCAATCCGAGCTGCTGGCTCCAATAGTCGATGCAATACCAATCCAGGGTACCGCGCATAGCGGCATAACGTGCATGTAACTCCTTGTGTGCCGCCGCTGTGCTCAGGCCACGTTGTTGTGCATAGTATTCAGGAAGATGTTCAAGCCAGAAGTAATTGTCGAAATGGAGGTCCAACAGGGTTCCATCCATATCAAGTAAGACCGTATCAATCGCAGCCCAATCAATCAATGTGCGCCTCCTTCCATGACAGGGCAACGCTTCGGGCGCTTCTGTGGCCACGCCTCGGTGTTGCAGTGCTTGCCAAGGACGCTGCCATCGCCTGCAAACTGCGCCTTGATGCAAAGCATCGCAAAAGCGCTGAATTCGTCATTTTAAACTGGACGATGTACTAGGGCTGACAATGAAATGCTCGCGGTAGTAGTGCAACTCCTCAATGGAATCCTTAATATCTTCCAGTGCAAGATGTTGGGAATCTTTACGAAAGCCGCGCGCTACTTCAGGCATCCAGCGACGCGCCAGCTCTTTGAGGGTGCTCACATCGAGATTACGGTAGTGGAAAAAAGCTTCGAGTGCGGGCATAGAACGCGCCAAAAAACGCCGATCCTGACAAATCGAGTTACCCGCCATGGGAGATGCGCCGGCAGGCACATGCTGGCGCAGAAATTCGAGCGTGATATTCTCTGCTTCGGCTTCGGTCAAATCACTGGCACGAACCCGATCCAGCAGCCCCGATTTTGTATGTTGATTTTGATTCCAATCATCCATGCCGCGTAAAATATCTTCCGGCTGAGAGATGGCCAATACAGGCCCTTCAGCCAGCATATTCAGCTCCTTGTCCGTCACAATGGTGGCAATTTCGATGATTCGATCGTTAAAGGTGTCCAGACCAGTCATCTCAAGATCAATCCAGATCAGGTTTTCAGCATTTGGATCCATGAAGTTGCATCTCTTTGTGTAGTGTTTTTGTATCACTGCTCAGCGAGTAGTTAAATGGGTAGTCACTGCTCAGATTGCCACTGGAATACGTCAGATCAAGTCGAAAAATGTGCGTTTACAAGCCGTAAATAACCATTTTGTTTAACGCAGAACTGGCGCATTCCAGGGATTAGCTGAGTATCAAACGTTGCATAAATTCTTGCACAATCATTCTCTCGCCCTTAAAGGACGCGGATGGGGTGAGGAGTTAATAACCTGCAAGCACTTACCAAGACAATCCACCGACCCTGCCCCACTTCCTTGTGAATAGCAAGTAGCCCGGAGCCGGCCGACCCAAATACAAAGAACTTAACAGAAAACGATGCACTATACGTACCTCTTCCTCACGCTTTTAGCACTCAATGTGGGCTTACGCTGGTGGTTGAACCAGCGCCAGATTCAATCGGTTATCGCTCACCGCCAACAGGTACCCCCGGCCTTTCAGGGGCATATCTCACTGCAAAGCCACCAGCGCGCTGCAGACTACAACCTGGCACATCTACGACTGTCCGTATGGGAGGCGTTTTATGATGCGTTACTGCTGCTGCTCTGGACCGTCGGCGGAGGATTACAGTCGCTTTCATCCGGGCTTGCGCTCGTCATACATGACAATCATCTGCACGGAACACTCCTGATTGTGAGCGTATTTCTGATCACCGGGCTGCTGGCACTTCCCTGGCAGCTCTACCGGACTTTCGTAATTGAAGCGCATTTCGGTTTCAATCGCACAACCCCACGAATCTTCATTGCGGACATACTCAAAGCTGCCCTGCTCCTTCTTCTGTTCGGCACTCCTGTGGCCTACGCGGTATTATGGCTGATTTCACAGGGTGGGGTACTTTGGTGGCTGTGGGTCTGGTTACTGCTGTCGATCCTCAGCCTGATCATCAGCTTTGCCTATCCGCGCTTCATCGCGCCTCTGTTCAATCGCTTCACTCCACTGCAAGATCAAGCTCTCAAACAGGCCATCCAAACACTATTAGCCAAAACCGATATCAACTCTGAATCCGTGTATATCATGGACGGTTCACGCCGCTCACACCATGGCAATGCCTACTTCAGCGGATTGGGCAAAAGTAAACGGATTGTACTATTCGATACCCTGTTGGACCGCCTACAACGTGAAGAAATCATCGCCATTTTGGCCCACGAATTGGGCCATTATCACTATCGTCACGTCCTCAAAGGCACGCTACTTAGCTCGGTTGGACTATTCTTTGCGCTAGCGGCGCTAGCCTGGTACAGCGCGCAGCCCGAACTACAGGCTGCTCTAGGTATTACCCAGCCCAATCCTGCCCTAATACTCCTCAGTTACATGATGGTTTTGCCTGTTCTGACCTTTATATTGACGCCTCTGGGCAGTCTCTGGTCGCGCAGACACGAATTTCAGGCCGATGCTTACGCCGCCTCGCAAACCGGGCAAGCGGCACTGATATCGGCCCTTTTGAAACTCTATGACGACAATGCCGCTACGCTGACACCCGATGCTTTGTACGCCACGTTTTATTACTCCCACCCCCCTGCGACCGAACGTATTGCACATCTCCAGGGACACTCGCATGAGCAAACCGCATGAGCGCTACCGCGCCCGCGCTGGTTATCAGCCGCTATGGATCAGAAATGCTCATCGAGCTCCCCGATACTGACCTCGTTAAAGCTAAAAGCAGACGCAAAAATCAGGATATTGTCTGCGGCGATCAGGTCGCGTGGGCACAGACACAAGCCCATGAATACGTCGTGACACACATCCAGCCCCGCCATAATCTATTAAAACGCAGATATTTCAGGGGCAGAGAACGTAATATCGCCGCGAATATTGAACAATTGGTTATCGTCACTGCATCCCACCCTGATCCAGACTGGGACATGGTAGACAATTTGCTGGTAGTCGCCGAAATACAGCTGAATGTACCTGCAATCGTGTTACATCATAAACATGACCTGCCTATCTCCGCCACACATAGCACGATATATGCCGAATATCAGCGTATTGGCTACCCCGTCTACGCAACCTCACGTATCGACGCGGCATCCTTGCATGCCCTTTTAGGAACACTCAATCGCCAGACCAGCGTATTGATTGGCCAATCCGGAGTGGGGAAATCGACGCTGATCAATACCCTCATTCCACACGCCCAAGCCCTCACGCAATCATTATCAGATCGCACAGGCCTGGGACAACACACGACCAGTAGCGCATTTTATTACCACTTACCAACGGCTGGCGCTATTATCGATACACCAGGCATTCGTGATTTTACGCCCAGCCAATTCGCAACATCACAATGGCAACACGGATTTCGAGAATTCGCACCCTATCTCGGTCATTGTCGATTTCATAATTGTCTGCACATTAAAGAACCAGACTGTGCAGTTAAAAATGCCGTAGAAAATGGGAAAATTTCTCAGCGTCGCTATACGTCATACCTGCAGTTGGTTACCCAGCAATCTACTGACAAAACGAACTAACAGGTTGTTGATAAACTCTCAGCTGGCACGATCCAGCGTTAATTGTGCCTCAAAATGCTCATTTATTGCGTGTAAACTGCGCTTTTTCTCCAGATTTCGCCTTGTCTCGCACTCACTTGAGAGGTTTTCAACAGCCTGTTAAGGATGCTCTGATCAATTCGTAACACAGCATCCTGCGGTGCAGAATCGCCCACGTCTGCGTTGCGGATCTTCGCAATAGCCAGCTATTACCTGCGATCCGCGCCGTAACCTGAACAATTTTTCATCACAACCTGCTCGCACCAGAATTAATAAGAGCTTCCCTAATAATTGCCAGAAACCATCGCCTGCGAAACCATTGACAAATATTTCGTCGAAGCGCGAACAACCACTGGTAGGACGCGCCCTACCAAATATAATAGTTTATAAAATCGCAAAAGGCGCCTTCACGCGATGTGAAGACGCCTTTTATCGATAGTCTGCTAATCTAAGGTTGCTAATTGAAGATCCATTGACATATTGTCAATAATGCAGTTGATCTGTTGCAGCCTACCTCGATTCGTCGCAAGCACAGCCTGTAGCACCCAGGCTTGTTCAGTTTTTCATGCATCCGTCATGTAGAAATAATACTGAACTTTCCTTTACCATAATTGGGTATTTCTACGTCGAATTGGCGGGCTTCGGAGGCTTCCTTCAACGTCGATACCGTTTCTTCAGGGATTGTGTCAACTCCTACATACATCTCGGCCAATTTGAGATGCGGTGTTTTATCGCTCATGAGTAATCTCGAGCAGATATTCATCACCTCGTAGACATTTTCTTTCATCGACTCTGAAAGATCGTCATTTTCAGCAGCGTCTTCCGCGCCTCCCTTAGGCAGTAAAGACAGCGCGGCTCCTCCATATGCGGCAAACTCTAGATCACAGGTACAGGCCGCAACTGCCACGCCATCGGGATCAACAAAGGTACCGATCAGCTTTTGTTTCTCCAACACCGGAGCGTCTTCTGCCTTTTCTACAACTAAACCATCCCCATATAGCATACTGAGTACACCCAGCGCTTCTCTGGGACCAGGGACATGATACTTTGTGCTCATTTATATAATCCTTATTGAGACTATGAATTTAATCGATGTATTTATCGAGTGCGTCGGAAAACGAATCAGCCGTGAAAGGCTTAGCAATCAAGAAATCTGCACCGGCTTCATCGGCGATAGATCGCATCTCACTGGTAGCCTCGGTGGTCACAAAACCAAACGGTTTATCATAACCTTCACTTTTAATCGCTTTTAAAAATTCCGGCCCATTCATATTGGGCATATTCCAATCTGAAAGAATTAAATCCGGCGTGTCTTCTCTGACGCGCTCCAGGCCCTTGGCGCCATCTTCTGCTTCTGTGATATCGAGATCGTCATATCCCGCGTCACGCAACGTTTTTTTAACGATCATGCGCATCGCGCGACTATCGTCTACAATCAGAATATTCATCGAGTGGTACTCCCTTTTGTAAGGTTTGGGTTAGTCTAACTATCTATGTTAGTCTCCTAATAATAACTATAAAGTAGCCACTTTTTCGAGGACATGATTAGCAATTTCCTGTAAACCACATACATCTATAACGGCGCCTCGTTTAACAGCTTGCCCTGGCATTCCCCAAACAACACTGCTTGCTTCATCCTGCGCTATTGTATGAGCCCCTGCATCGCGTAGTGATTTCATTGCTTGCGCACCATCGTCTCCCATACCAGTAAGCATCACGGCCACACATTTTGAGGCAAATAGTTGTTCGGCGGAATGAAACAGTACTTCCACCGACGGTTTATGTTGATTCACAGGTGGATCATCATTTAAATGGCAACAAAACTTTGCGCCACACCGCACGATTTCCAGATGTTTGTCTCCAGGGGAGATATAGATCGTTCCCCTTTCAACTTCCATCCCTTCATCGGCCTGAACAACATGCATTTGGCAAATAGAATCTAAACGCTCCGCAAATGATTTTGAAAAAGCAGGCGGAATATGTTGCGTAATCAGTACTGGTGGCGCATCTGCGGGAAATTCTTTTAAGACAACTTTTAACGCCTCGGTGCCACCTGTTGATGATCCAATGACAATAAAACGATCGGCTGCAGCTTTGACGCGTTGATGTAACTTATCTAAACTATTGCCCTTTTTGTTGACTGTGTTACCTGCTTTAGCGACATCTCGAGCAACCATTCTTTCGCTCTTAGAAATATGCGCATGCCCAATCCGGGCACTACCTGCAATCTTTACCTTTGAGATCACTTCGTCTGTATATTTTTGTATATCATGAGTTTGATCAAAGCGTGGCTTGCTGACAAAATCAACAGCGCCGATCTCCAGCGCATCTAAAGTAACCGACGCGCCGGAAGTGGTATGTGTAGATACCATTACCACAGGCATAGGTCTGAGGCGCATAAGGTTCTTTAGAAAAGTTATACCGTCCATACGTGGCATTTCGACATCAAGCGTTAAAACGTCAGGATTTAGCTGCTTGATTAAATCCCGCGCCTCAAACGCATCAGATGCAGCACCAACAACTTCTATTCCTGAATCCTGCGATAAAATATCTCTCAAAAGCTTTCTCATCAGCGCGGAATCATCTATGATCAATACGCGAAGAGGATTCTCCCCCCCTTTATGTCGTGCCTTTGTTAAAGTCGATGTTTGCAATGGCATGGTTACCTCATCACTCATTTGTTGGATTTAATAAACTGTAATTTAAATTATTGATTCTCTCTGACTATTTTAAGAAAGCTCTGATTATTTCTGGCGCGAGCAGATTGTGGTGAAAAATCGTCCAATTCAAGGCACAGATCGCAGATAATAGCTGGCTATTGCGAGGATCCGCAACGCAGAAGTGGCCGATTTTGCGTCGCAGGATACCGTTTTACGAATTGATCAGAGCTCCCTTAAAGCACACAGACTATTTTTTAGCGAGTTGAACAAAAATACAGTCATCACTTGGGTTCCCACTTCAGATGTGCCAGATCAAAGCGAAACTAAGTATTTTCGAGTACCAATGACTATTTTTTCTCAAAGTTGCTGCATTTTAAGGAATAACTGAGTCCTTACGAACACACGTGGATTACATTCACATATCGCACTACAAAGAGTGTCTCATTGATCGAAGTATTACCTACTTCAAATACCAATGACTGATGCGTTGAATGTGATATCACCGAGTCATGCCGCTTTTTTATAAACCGTTTTTCCAAGCAACTCAAATTTATTGGTCACCTTGTATAATGCCTCGGAATGACCGACGAACAAGCGACCGTCTTCGGCCAGCACGTCATAAAATCTAGAAAATAATCTTGTTTGCGTAGCCTGATCAAAATAAATGACAACATTTCTACAGAATACGATATCCAGCGGTTCATTGAATGGCCATGTATTCATTAAATTCAGCTGCTTGAAATCGACTAAACTTTTAACCTCATCTTTAACCTTTGCATAACCTGAATTTTTTCCAACGCCTTTCATAAAATAACGCTCTAAAATAGGCTTTTGCAAACCATTGAGCCTATCCACCTCGTAAACGCCGCTAGCTGCCTGAGATAAAACCTCCGAGTCTAGATCGGTAGCAAGTATTTTTACATCCCAACTATTAATATTAGAAATACTATTGAGTAGTGTTATTGCTATAGAATAGGGCTCCTCACCCGTAGAACACCCTGCCGACCATATCCTTATCTTCTTTCGACTTTTGCGTACTTTCATGAGTCCAGGTATTACTGTGTTTTTCAAATAATCAAAATGATGTGATTCACGAAAGAAAGAGGTAAGATTGGTAGTGATCATATTGCTAAACTGCTCGAGCTCGGTAGGATCTTTTCTTTCGAGCACTTTAATGTAGTCAGTAAAACTATCGAGACTTAAGCTACGCAACCTTCTTGAAATTCTGCCATACACCAGTTCACGTTTATTATCCGCAAGCGCGATACCGGTAATCTGTTTTGCCAGATCCTGGAAATATTTGAATTCAGAATCGGTTAATTGAAATTGCCTCTGACCCATTTTAAAACAGCTCCACGTTATTATTGTTATTTTTTGTCGTGTCGGTTTCAAAAAACTTTTCGCTTCCGCCTACCACAGTTTTGAATAATCGTCGGATAATGTCATGCTCTTCTTCAAGAGAATAACAAGATATGATTTCATCAAGTAGTCGAGTAGAGTCAATTTTTTGATCAATATCAACATGCGTTGTTATCGTATTTAAACTGATGATTGCGTGTTCTAACCGCTGGTTCAATTTATCATAAAATTGCGCTTTCTCTATGGCCAGAGTGATACAATCAAAACAATGCGCCACCCCACTTCCTATTTCGCTATTCGTTTGTACCAGTTCATTGAATGCTGCATTCTTTTTTATAGCATCGACTGCCATCGCCGATTCTACAAGCACAGATGAAAGCGAATCAACTTGCTCATCACTCTCGATCAAAGCATTTTTGACTTGTAAAATGGCCACCTCAATGAACGCTCTAACGTTTGACCCTGCTTCACGAAAATCATCCAGTATGACACTACTATCCATGATTGCTCTCTTTTAACGCGTTTTGTTTATCAGGGCCGATTCAGTCCGAGTTTTGAAAATGCGTCTGAAACCACATCCAAATCACCTTCTAACTTTATATTCTCCTCCTTAAGACCATGTTTTATGAGCACCCAAAGCCATTGTATAGCTGCTGTATCGACTTCCTTTACACCGCCGCAATTAACACTAACAAATTGTTTCTTTTCTATGCTATTAAGTAATTCCTGATGCAGGCCCGGTAGTGTTTCTATATCGAATTGCTGCGGCAAATTGATAGAACTTTCGTTGTTATCATTACTCATTATTTGAACCCCCCCCAATTTAATATAAATCTGATTTATCCCGGATTACCTCATATCCATAGGGAAAATAGTTTGTAACCACTTAACGCATTTAGATTTTAGTTCATTTCAAGTTTTTTTCGCATGAAGAATGTGAGCATATAGCTATTAACTGATCATTCGAGTACGAAAATAACGCCGAGATGAGGCAAAATCTGGAGAAAAATCGCAGTTTACACGCAGTAAATGAGCATTTTGAGCCACAATAAATGCTGGATTGTGCCAGCTGAGAGTTTTTCAACAACCTGTCAATAATAAACATAATCTATCAAGTTATCCGTGTAGTCAAAAAACACAAGTGGAGTTACTAAGCATTGTATTATTTCCCTTAATATGAACGCTGGTTTCAACTACCGATAACAATATGATAAAATTACTGTCTATAGCAGCTCTATGTCGCCGTAGCTTTTCTGCTCATCAGCTACCATTATCGCACTTTTCAGGCACTTACCGGAGTGGCTAGAATTCTGTCCATTCATCACCTCCACCCGACGCCGCAAAACCCGCTTTTTCCACTGCCACAGTATTTTTAGTTCCAAAATCTGTGTGAGGCGGACCACTCACTTTCTTACCGACATCCTTGGTCTTATTTTCTATATCGCCAAGTAAACCTACGACTTTATTCGACAGTCTATCAACGGCTGAAAATCCCGTCTCAGCGGCTTGCGCATCACCTCGTTCTTTATTGTTTATAATATCCTTGATATGTTGATGCATTTCTGCATGTGTCTTCTCTAAGGCTTGCATTTCTTGTAGATGACCCAAGGCATTCATACCCTCCGAATAGAGCCATTTACCTAAATCACAGTCTCTATGCGAGACTGCTTGATCCATCGTGAGACTGTCTTTACCATCCAAAAAGCTTCTTATTTTGGTTTTCCATGACAAATGCTTGGCTTTAGCACTGGATACATTGAGAGAACCCAGCCCTCCCTTCGCATGACCCTCACTAGTCCAGGGACGATCATTTCCGCGCCTTTCCTCTCCGTGATAACCTGGTTCTATCGCCGTATTGCCCACGTTGAAGAACGCCATGAGTTGATTGAGTCGTTGAGATTGGTGCTCAAGTGATTGACTTGATTTTGCAATTTCCTGCACCATTGATGCATTCTGTTGCGTCATTTCATCCATTTGCAGCACTGCCTGGTTAACTTGTTCGATCCCAATCGACTGTTCCTGGTTAGCCGCAGCAATTTCCGCGATAATATCGCTGACCTTTTTGACCGAAACCACAATCTCATCAAGCGCCATACCTGTATGGTCGACCAGGGTAGTACCGGTACCAACTTTTTCGACACTATCCTCTATCAACGCTTTGATCTCTTTAGCCGCCTCTGCGCTACGCTGTGCAAGATTGCGTACCTCGCTGGCCACCACAGCAAAGCCACGTCCCTGGTCACCGGCATGGGCCGCTTCGACCGCTGCATTCAACGCCAATAGATTTGTTTGAAACGCGATTTCATCTATAACACCGATAATATCGGATATTTTGTTGCTTGCGGTGTTGATTTCAGCCATCGCAGCAACAGCTTGGCGGACAATATCTCCACCTTTTTCAGCTTCTACTCTGGCATCCGATGCCAAAGTATTGGCTTCGTTCGCGTTCTCTGCGTTTTGCCTGACCGTTCCGGTCATTTCTTCCATACTCGCGGCAGTTTTTTCTAAATTATTTGCTTGCTGATCAGTTCTACCACTTAGTTTCATATTTCCCTGGGAAATATCATTGGAGCCCACTGTGACTGCGGTTGACGCAGCACTAATGCTCTGAATAACGTCTTTTAGTCGATGCGTAGTATTATTGATATTGTTAGCCAGCGCTTTATATGATCCACCGTAGTCATAGGATACCGCTTGATCTAGATCTCCTTCAGCAAGCGCAGCAATAACTCGGCTTGTCTCACCAATAACGATCTCATTCACAGCCAGCAGATCATTGATACCATAACTGATGTTTTTATAAAATCCTGACTTTCCTGCCAATGGAATTCTTTTTGTTAGATCTCCATCCAGGCTTGCATCTACGACGCTTTTTATCTCGGATTCTATTTCATGAAGATGAGTCTGCAGTTGCCATTCAACTACAACGCCGACTCGATCACCTTGTGCACTATTGACTGGACTGGCAATGAACTTTATCCGTTCTCCACCTAAATCGAACTCTGCTTCACGAGATTCTCTCAAATTATCCAGTATAGATCGTTGATGATAAGGATTCTTATGGAATATATCGATATTTTTTCCAATCAGGTCATGCGTACTAAACTGTGGCAATACCTCTCTGATTTTTTCTTCAGCTTCATGAAACATATTCACAAGCGATTCATTCATATACACAATATTGTAATCAGCATCTGCGATCATTACGCAGGTATTGAGTCTGTCTAAAGCGCTTGTAATTCGATTTCCTTCGGCGACTGCATTTAATGACTTTTTCAAGAGGGTTCTGGCAGTTTGTTTTGCCCGAAGCACTTTACCCAGCATCCCCTCTTTTCTGGTTTGCAGGCTCCCATCGCTTGAAAAATTTCCTTTGATCATCGATTCTAGCACACGATCAAGGTCATCCTGATGTCCCCCAACATAGTCAGACAACAATCGCAGTCCCCGATAGATACCATATGAACCGATCAACAACGCGATACCAAAACTGGCAACCGGCCAGACCAATGAGTTTGCATAATTCACCGTCGTAAACAATGCACCAGCAAGCAACACGCACAACGCCAACATAGATGAAACAATTAGCATTTGTACTCCGGGAAGCGTTAATCCTTGACGAATATTTTTATCCATTTTACTGTTCCATTTTCCCTATCATACCGCTACTTCCAAGCTGACCAAAATTTTACACAGCTCAGTTGGTTCAATAAGTGTGTTGTTTTCAACGTCCAAACAACACATTCTATATCTCTATTATTTTATGGCACCCTGATAACCACCTGAGAATATCAATGTTAGGGAAGGATATAGGCTTCTTTGCCAACTTCTACTTCGATCATGTGATTGATATTCAGTAAAATCACCATCTTTTCTTCAACGGTTGCTAGACCCTTAATATACTCTGTAGATACAACGGTACCCATCGATGGAGTTGACTCAATCTCATTGGCGTTAAGGTTATAAACCTCAGAAACCGCGTCGACAACCATACCCACTACGCGTTCATTACCTTCACAGTAAGTTTTTACCATAATGACAACGGTAGTTTGGCCAAATTCGTTTTCTTCCAGGCCAAAACATTTACGCAGATCGATGATCGGGACTACGGTACCGCGCAGATTGATCACACCAAGAATGTGATCAGGGGTATTAGGAATTGGTGTTGCACCTTCCCAGCCCTTTATTTCCTGTACATTCAGTATATTGAGTCCGTATTCTTCTCCCGCCAACATAAAAGTAAGATACTGGTCAGTACCCGCTGACAATTGAATCGAATCATCCTGTTCTTTGACTTGTGCAGAATTATGCATTTCTCAATCTCTCTGTTTCCTTGAATTAAGCAGCATCGCGTGTTGGAAGGTTTTGTTTACCCTGGGATAACAAATGCTTTCTTATCAGGCTGGCAACATCCATAATCAGCGCAACGGTACCATTCCCCAGGATGGTTGCACCAGACAGACAATCCACCTTACGATAGTTTTTTTCCAGACTCTTGATAACGACTTGTTGTTGGCCAAGCAATTCATCGACAAACAACCCGACACGCTTTCTTTCAGCCTCCACTACTACCAACAAGCCTTCTTCAAAATTGGTAATGTCGGTATCTAATCCAAAAATCTCATGTAAACGAAGTACCGGTATATACTCTTCACGCAGCTTATAGAGATCTACCCTGCCTTTATAACGATTGATAAGCTTTGGATTGATTTGTAGTGATTCGTCGATTGACAGCATTGGAATGACATAAGCTTCCTTACCCACCTTGACCAATTGGCCGTCGATAATCGCTAAGGTTAAGGGTAGGCGAATAGACAAAGTGCTTCCCTTACCTTCTTCGGAGATAATATAGATTTGTCCACCAAGCTCATTGATATTACGACGCACCACATCCATACCCACCCCGCGACCTGAAACATCGCTTACAATCTCTGCGGTAGAGAATCCTGGTTCGAAAATGAGATTATTGATTTCGTCATCTGCTAGATTTTCATCTGCACTAACGACCCCTCTTTCTACCGCTTTTTCTAGTATCTTCTTTTTATTTAGTCCCGCGCCGTCATCACTGACCTCGATCACAATATTGCCTCCTTCGTGGAAGGCATTCAGATGGACTGTACCGGTTTCAGACTTACCACTGGCTTTTCTAATATCCGGAGTTTCTAAACCATGATCCATAGAATTGCGCACTAAGTGCACCAATGGATCGGCAATCTTCTCTAGTACAGTTTTATCGAGTTCCGTACCTTCACCCGATATTTTCAGTTCTACTTTTTTACCGAGTTTTGCGCTGAGATCCCTGACCAGTCGCGGGAAACGATTGAATGAACTGCTTATCGGCAGCATACGGATTTGCATCGCAGTTTCCTGCAGTTCTCGAGAGTTTCTGGTCAACTGTCCCAGACCGTCACGCAAACTCTCAATCTGTGACATGTCGAATTCGTCGGTGAACTGACTCAACATAGATTGGGTAATGATCAACTCGCCTACTAAATTGATCAGTGAATCAATTTTTTCGATACTCACCCGAATTGACCCGCCTTCTCCTGAAGCCTTCGCTTTTGAGGGCTTTTTGTTTTCTGCCACAGTTGATTTTTTAACTTCAGCGGGACCTTTTTGCTCTGCGCGATCCGCTATCTGCGCGGATTTCTTCTGCGCTTGTTCGGAGTCCTTCTCGGGTTTTTTTCCTGATTCAGGAACGACTTCAGCCTTCTGCTGATCACCCGCATTTTTTGCCGATGCCTTTTCGGTAACCGGCGCTTTTTCGGGTGTTACCGATGATTTAGATTGCTCAGCAGTTGTTGTAACCGAGTTACCCAAATTTTTTGATTGCAATTGATAGTCACAGCTATCTTCCACCCATGCAAACACGTCACGCAACTGTGCTTCGGTTGCATCGCTGTGCAAAAATAATCGCCATCCTATATAGATCTGTGTGGGATCGAGGTCCTGCAATGAGGGCACACGATCCATTTGACTGACTACGTCTAATGAACCTAGTTTACGAAGTGCTTCAAATAGACGATAAGGCTCTTGTCCATTTTTTAACATTTCCGGTTTTGGGTAGAATTCTATTTCCCAGCCTTTAACGGTGTCCGGGATAATCTCAGGCTCTTCCGTCTCGGATAGCGAACTGTCTTCGCCGCCTTTGTTCTTGAGTGCTTTTTCCAGGCGCTGCTTCAAAGCAGCGACCCGTGCCCCATCGAGATCGTCCTCCGCTTTCGTTGCGTCAATCATTTCTCGAAGGCAGTCGACAGACTCAAGCAGCAAGTCAATGTCTGCGGTTACAGGCGTCCGTTCTCCTGATCGCATTTGATCGAGCAACGTTTCCATTACATGCGTGAAACCTGCGATCTCATTGAGATCAAAGGTCGCACTTCCGCCTTTAATCGAGTGCGCCGCACGAAAGATCGTGTTGATTTCTTCTACATCGACCGCGTCGATGTTCAGATTGAGTAGACCCGTCTCCATCACATCGAGGCCCTCCGAACATTCTTCGAAAAATACCTCAAGAAATTCCGACATATCCATGGACATAGATTGCTCCTATCTGTTTCCTTTTTGACTTTTCAGCACACGCGCCTTGCTATTTGATATCGTTCCAACCTACGCATACTGTGCAGTAACTACTGGTTTTTAACCGCAGGGTCTTTACCCGTGCCGATAGCATGTTACGCTGGCTTAGGTCCACGATAAGTAAAAAAACCTCGCAAATTGCCCTAGTTAACAATTGGCTAATTCTTCGGCTAATTAATGACTTTATTAATTGTGTCAACCAATAGTTGCGGTGTAAATGGCTTAACGATCCACCCCGTCGCGCCTGCCTGCCGACCAAGCGTCTTTTTTTCCTCACTACCTTCGGTGGTCAATGTCAGGATTGGTGTATCGGTAAAAGCGGGTATATCCCGTAATTCACGAATCAATTCAAAACCATCCATACGCGGCATATTGATATCGGTGAGCACCAAATCAAAATTTGACTCGATTCTGGCAACTTCAAGCGCAGCGACCCCATCTTCTGCTTCACATACCTCAAAACCGGCACTTCTCAAGGTATAAGCCACCATTTTACGCATCGATGAAGAGTCATCGACGGTTAGAATTTTCTTCATTCATCACCCCTATAATGAAATCTGTAACTCATAATTTTACGCTAATAAACTGTTTTAAAGTCTCAGGCGGTGTGTATTCTGCGATTACACTTTGATAATAATGCGCACGCACGGCGCATACACTGTACCTTTTCGCTGATTTGCCCGATCTACGCAACCGTCCCGGCGGGGAGTTTTTCCCTAGTTCATACAACTAGCACCAACAAAGCAATTAAAATGCCAGATCCGTAGAATGCGTCATCGAACAAAACGAATAGCAATTCACTTACATATGAATGTGCGCCAATCTGCACTCTTTTCTGAGGGCAAGTCTCCGCTCGGAAGGCAGTGAGGCAAACTATTGCCATCCGCCCGTACAACCTTGCGCGCCAGACAGCGTCAGAAACGTTGCATTTTCCTCAGGCGTCAAACAATAATTTGACGCTACAAATCTGTCCGAGCATGACCCTGCTGAAGAGCATCCGGACCTGACTGTGTCGTGAAACTCCTTCAGTCTCTTTTACTCACAGCACTTTAGTATTGCACCGGCTTGTGCCTGAGTATTTAGTACAGACTCGCAAAACTACCCATGCCATTTTCAAATCTCCAAAATCACTCTTTTCGGCTAGTACCTCGTCCAGCTTAAAATGACGGGCGCAGTTGTCCTGTCTGCATGCCTGGGTAGGCGCACTTCGCAGGGAATGGTTGTTCCCTTCCCAAG
>JANTGD010000033.1 GCA_024763135.1 Thiotrichales bacterium
TTGTCGGGTGCCCCCCGTAACAGGCGCTTCACGTGCAATAGTAATCCTGCCAAGACGCCTCCGAGCGCACCGTAGAGATGCGCATCCACAACAACGGGCCCGCCAGACATATCCGTAGTGCCAGGCAACGATCCCACCAATTGCTCATAGCTCAACTTCGCCGCAAATAAGGCAAGTAGCAGCACAGCAAAACGTGTATCCCGGCCCAACAAATGGATTGCACCGGCAACGAACAAGCCATGCAACAATCCTGACAACCCCACATACCACACTAACTCGGGATTGAAGAGGTAGAGCCCGCCAGTGACCGAAACCCCGCTCAGCACGAATATGAAAATCCATTCAATTGGCGTGAACTCATCGTAGTAAAACCACCAAACCATCGCGAGTCCGGCCAAATTCAATACCAAATGCCCCCATCCCAAGTGCACCAGGTTGCCGGTTAAAAACAACCACCATTGACCTGCATTGATATCGGTCCGCTCATAGCGGAGAAGTTCCTGCAGATTCAGCGCCTGAAAACCAAACGCCAACAGCGCAACGACCACCGGGATAATCCAGGTGCAGTACTTACACGATTTTTCCATGCGGATTTCATTATTTACACAAACCTGAGCGGCATTCTAACAGGCCAGGAGCACACTGGATTGCATTCCAACCAACAAGGAAGGTGCCGCCCCACCACAAAGACACTGAGCGTCAGGAACACGCAACGCTGACATCGGGGCTACGCAGCTGTTTTTTCAGCGGCTTTACTTTGGATCGTCTTAGTCAGCACCGAAAACTGACGTCTTCAGGAAGCTCTGATTAATTCTGGCGCGAACAGATTGTGGTGGAAAATCGTCCTATTCAAGGCGCGGATCGCAGGCTATTGCGTAGATCCGCAACGCAGAAGTGAGCGATTTTGCGCCGCAAGATGCCGTGTTACGTATTGATCAGAGCTTCCATCAAAATGAAAAAGCGAGCAAGCAGTTCCAGAATTCAAGCGTTCCGCTATGTTACCGTTAATCGCTCAAGTAATGGCAGCTCGTCCGAGCACAAGCAGTTTCTTAGGAAGCGGCTCGAAAATAGTCAGGTATCGCGCGGGGAAGCTGATTAGAGTTGGATCTTCCCCCGATTTTAAGGTCAATCATTGCGCTAATCTAGTGTGGAACTTCGGGAATTCCAGCTCAATTCAGCCTTTCCACAGTAGGTCATCAATTCTCGGACAGCCTCCTAGGGAACAAAACTCGCCAGCAACTTTAGGGATCAAACTATGCAGATCACGCTACTCGGCACGGGATTGATGGGGTCGGCCGCAGCTGAACGCCTCGCTGATCAAGGCCAACTTGTTATTGCCTGGAATCGCCACTTTGAGCAAGCGCAACAGCGCTTACCCAAAACGGTCAGGATCGAAGCAAACCTCGCGCTGGCCGTAGATGCATCACCGGCCATACTGTTATTTCTGAGTGATGCGGCCGCCATCCATGCAGTACTCGATGCACTGCCTGACGATGCGCTACAGGGCAAAACCATTATTCAGATGGGCACAATCAGTCCTCAGGAGAGCCGAGATCTGGCGCACAAACTGGAACAAACCGGCACGCATTACCTGGAAGCACCCGTGCTAGGGAGCCTGCCCGAAGCGCGTAAAGGTGAACTACTGATCATGGTCGGAGGTAACAAAGAGGATTTCGAACTTCAATTACCTTTACTCAAGCTACTCGGTACCGAGCCCCGCCTGATCGGCCCCGTCGGACAAGCCGCAGCACTGAAACTGGCACTCAACCAGCTTATTGCGGGTTTGACCGCAAGCTTTGCCCTGAGCCTGAAATTCGCCCAAAAAGAAGGCGTGGATGTCAACGAGTTGATGCAAATTCTCCGCGAGTCAGCCCTTTACGCCCCCACCTTCGATAAAAAACTGGGCAAAATGCTGGAGGCCAACTACCAAAATCCAAACTTTCCCTTAAAACATCTGGACAAAGACATTGGCCTGTTTCTCGAATCCGCAGAGCCTTATCAATTGCGCACCGGGATGTTACAAGCGATTCAGGCCATCGTATCTCGAGGCTTGGCCGAAGGAAATGCCGATCTCGACTATTCAGCGCTCTTTGAAAGTGTTTGATAAAGACTGAGATATTGGCGTGCGCTATTGGCCCAGCTAAAATCTTTGCGCATTGCGTTGCCTTGTGTCCGACGCCAATTACCCGTATCCCGATACAGGCCCAACGCATCCCCCACCTTTTTGACCAGGTGAGCGGGGGACAAGCCTTCCAAATGAAAACCACTCCCTGTGCCATCAGCAATCGCCTGCAGGCTGGCATCCACAACCGTATCCCGCAATCCACCTGTGGGGTTCACCAGAGGTAAGGTGCCGTAGACTTGGCTGTACATCTGATTGAGGCCGCAGGGTTCAAAACGCGAAGGCATGAGAAAAACATCCGCCCCCGCCTCGAGCAAATGCGCCAACCGTTCGTCGTAGCCCAAATGAGCTCCCAAACGCTCAGGCCATTCGGCTCTTGCGGCGCGCACACCCTGCTCCAGATGAGCCGCCCCGGTACCGACAATCGCCAGCTGCACCGGTAACTCGAACAACCCCTCGAGTGCGTCGAGAATAACGTCAACCCCTTTTTGCTCAACCATGCGCCCCACGTGCCCAAGCAACAACACCTCTTCATCCTCAGGCAACCCCAGCTCGCGCTGTAGTGCGAGCTTATTGAGCCGTTTGTCGTCGAGGGTATCAAGGCTGTAGTTCGCGGCAATCAGAGGGTCCTTCGCAGGATTCCATATCTCGGTATCGATACCATTGATGATTCCACTCAGATCCTTGGCCCGGGCACGCAGCAGACCTGCCAGGCCATAACCAAAGGTTTCGGTTTTGATTTCTTCCGCATAACTGGGGCTCACCGTGGTGATTTTATCGGCAAACACCAAGCCACTCTTCATGAATGACAGCAGTCCATGAAACTCGACTCCACCCATGTGCCAAAAGCGATCGTGCAAATGAATTTCATGCCGTACATGAGGTGAATAGACCCCCTGATAGGCCAGATTGTGAATGGTGAACACGACGGGCAAATCCACCGATTCCTGTTGCAGGTAGGCCGGCAACAGCCCCGTTTGCCAATCATGGCAGTGCACCAGATCGTAGTCCGAGCGTGCCGCGCTGTGGCCTGCCAGCACTTTCGCCACAACGTGACTGAACAGCGC
Organism: Thiotrichales bacterium; assembly: GCA_024763135.1. Classification (GTDB taxonomy): domain Bacteria; phylum Pseudomonadota; class Gammaproteobacteria; order UWMA-0217; family UWMA-0217; genus JANTGD01. Next base: position 3,190 of record JANTGD010000033.1, read on the forward strand.
GAACGCTTGCGCATTATCATGCCATTCATGCCCCTTCGCATCCACATAAGGGTTGCCAATGCGGTGCTTAAAAATTGGATGATCGACCAACCAAACACGCAGCGCACTATCGGGTAGAAAAGTCTCCCGCAACAATGCGTAGCCGGACCACGTTTCTACATGCGCCATCACCGGAGCCGGATAATTCTCCAATACTTGGCCGTAACCAGGCAGCACGAGGGTCACCTCGGCCCCCTGCTGATTCAACGCAATCGGCAGATGGCCTGCGACATCGGCCAATCCGCCGGTTTTCACCAGTGGATAAGCCTCACTCGCGGCAAACAACACATTCATCAATCGCTCTCCCTCTGCAACACCAGCACACCCAGCGGTGGCAAGGTCAACGACAGCGATTCAGGGCGCCCCATCCAGGACACCGGTTCGGATTGCACGCCCCCCAGATTGCCGATACCACTGCCGCCATAGAACTCGGAATCGGTATTGATCAATTCGTGGTAACGACCCGCCACGGGTACGCCTATGCGGTACTCATAACGCACCACGGGCGTGAGATTTAAAACCACCACTACAAAATCTTCATGATCCCGACGCAAATACGAAATCACTGACTGATCACTGTCGTTGCAATCGATCCATTCGAACCCTTCAACGTTAAAGTCCTGCCCGTGCAACGCCGGTAATTCCCGATAGCGCTGATTCAGATCCGCCAGCAGTTGTTTAACACCTGCATGGTCAGAATACTCCAGATAAGAAAACGCCAAGCTTTGATGGTGATTCCATTCTTCGAACTGCGCCAGCTCAGCCCCCATGAACAGGAGTTTTTTACCTGGGTAGGTCATCTGATAGGCATACAACGAGCGAAGATTGGCAAACTTCTGCCAACGGTCCCCGGGCATCTTGGAGATCATGGAGCCTTTACCATGCACCACCTCATCGTGAGAAAAAGGCAGCATAAAGTTTTCGCTGAAACAGTACAGCATGCCGAAGGTAAGGTTGTTGTGATGATAGTGGCGATAAACAGGGTCTTTGGAAAAGTACTGCAGCGTGTCATGCATCCAGCCCATATTCCATTTCATGGAAAACCCAAGCCCCCCCAGATAGGTCGGGCGGGATACCTGCGGCCACGACGTGGACTCCTCGGCAACCATCAGAACCCCCGGATGATTGGATCCGATGACACTGTTCAAATGCTGAATAAAATGAATCGCTTCGAGGTTTTCATTCCCACCATACTCATTCGGCACCCATTCTCCGGCTTCACGTGAGTAATCCAGGTACAACATGGAGGCCACTGCATCAACCCGGATACCATCGATGTGAAATTCCTCGATCCAATAGAGCGCACTGGAAATCAGAAAATTTTTCACCTCATTGCGGCCAAAATTGAAAATTTTGGTGCCCCAGTCCTTGTGCTCACCTTTCCGCGGATCGGCATGTTCGTACAACGGGGTGCCATCAAACTCCCCCAACGCCCATTTATCCTTGGGAAAATGCGCGGGCACCCAATCCAACAACACACCAATTCCGTGTTGATGCAGGTAATCCACGAAATACCGAAAATCATCGGGCGTACCGAATCTTGACGTTGGCGCGTAGTACCCCGTCACCTGATACCCCCAAGAATCATCCAGCGGGTGCTCAGTTATCGGGAGCAGTTCGATGTGCGTAAAACCCAGGGGTACCAAGTAATCCACCAGCTTCTCTGCCAATACCCGATAGTTTAGAAATGCCCCTTGCTCGTCCCGTTGCCAGGACCCTAAGTGCACCTCGTAGACAGAAATTGGCTGATGTTGCCAGTCAAACTCCCGGCGCGCCGCAATCCACCCGTCATCGCCCCATTGATGGGTAACCGGCGCTGCAATCAAAGAGGCGGTATTAGGGCGCAGCTCAAAGGCCTGCCCATAGGGGTCGATTTTCTCCAGAAGTGCACCATTTGCACGGTTGCGTATCTCGAATTTATAGCAGGTACCCACCTCCAGCTCCGGTATAAATATCTCCCAAACACCGCTCCCGCCGCGACTGCGCATCTGATGTCGCAAACCATCCCATTGATTGAAGTCGCCAATCACACTCACGCGCTCAGCGTTCGGTGCCCATGTCGCGAACAGCACACCGGGAATCCCATCGGCAGTGCGGTGATTGGCACCCAAATGCCGATAAGCATGCCAATGCTGCCCTTCGGAGAAAAGATGCAGGTCGAACTCCGGCAACTGTACGCCAAAACTGTAGGGATCATAAAAATCAAAACGATGTCCAGTCTTATCAAGCGCCTGCAATCGATAGTGCGGATCGAGTTGGCCGGGTGCGCCCTCCCAAATAAAAAAATCAGTGTGCTCAACACGCTGCATCGGCCACTGCTCCGTACCAATCGTCAATGCTTCGATGTGAGGAGCAAAAACGGTCACACGCTCTTTGTCTTCCCCTGGTACCGGGTGACGCCCTAGTACAGTAAAAGGATCGTGCGAGCGACCGCTGCTCAGTAAATTATGTTCGTGCGACAGATTCATGTTTTTAATCGTCATTGTTAAACTGCTTATCCTGTAATTTTGATCGCGTGTATTGTTTCATTGATCTGCATCAACATACATCCCGTTGTGTCAAGAAAAATAGTAACTGTAGGTATCGGGTTTTACATGCTGTAGCTGTCCATCCCTGAAAGACACTGTTAAAGACGCAAGCAATTGGCTGTCAGGGATGTTCCCAATAAAACCGATGCTTATCCAACCCATTTACCGACCCCGGAAACCGCATAATGATCCATAAACCTACCCCAAGATACGTTAGTCGGCTCACCAAAGAAACACTCGCACTTGTTCTCGCAGGTGGTCGGGGTTCGCGACTGAAAGAACTCACGATGTGGCGCGCCAAACCCGCTGTACCGTTCGGTGGAAAATTCCGCATCATCGACTTTCCATTGTCAAATTGCATCAACTCGGGCATCCGCCGAGTGGGTGTGATTACGCAGTATAAAGCGCACTCGCTCATCAAACATATCCAAAATGGCTGGAGTTTTTTACGCGGGGAGTTTGGTGAATTCATCGACCTGATGCCGGCGCAGCAAAGAATCGAATCTTCCTGGTATCAGGGCACTGCCGATGCAATCTTTCAGAATCTCGACATTATTCGTGAGAATCATCCGAAATACATTCTGATACTTGCGGGTGACCACGTCTACAAAATGGACTATGGCCCGATGATCGCCGAACACGTGGAAAACAATGCCGATTTAACCGTTGGTTGCTATGAAGTGCCACTGGCAGATGCCAGCGAGTTTGGTGTCATGGGGATTGATGACAGCGGCCGCATTCTGGACTTCATTGAAAAACCCGAGCACCCTCCTCACGTCCCTGGCAACCCTGAGATGGCGCTGGTATCCATGGGCTTCTATGTGTTTTCTACAGAGTTTCTTTACGAGAAGGTCATCAAAGACCATCATAATCTGTTTTCGGAACACGACTTTGGGAAGAACATCATTCCCGATGCCGTCAAGAACCACCGAACCTTTGCTTATTCATCGGTGGACCCCAAAAAGGACAAACCCAACTACTGGCGGGATGTAGGGACCGTCGACTCCTTCTGGGCAGCCAATTTGGAACTCATTGGCGTCGAGCCAGAATTGAACCTCTACGATCAGGAGTGGCCAATTTGGACGTATCAGACGCAAGCCCCCCCAGCCAAGTTTGTATTTGATGACGATGACCGTCGCGGCATGGCCGTTGACTCCATGGTCTCCGGGGGATGTATCGTATCAGGTGCAACCATTCGTCACTCGTTGCTCTTTTCGAATGTGCGCGTAAACGACGGTAGTTTAGTGCAGGATGCCGTTGTGCTACCCGATGTTACTATTGGAGTGAACTGTAAAATACGTCGGGCAGTCATCGATCGCGGCTGTCTGATACCCGAAGGTACGCAAATTGGCGTAGACCTGGAGGAAGATAAAAAGCGCTTTCGCGTAACCGCTCAGGGCGTCGTCCTCGTCACACCTGACATGCTCGACCAAGAATTACACCGCGTGGTTTGAGAATGACACTGACGCACTGATGCCGGCATCCATATGGGTGGATTGGCCCACGTCTTTAGCAGGCTTGGCCGGGGCTCTGATAGTGGCCTATTTGGCAGCACGCGTGCCCCTGGCTATGGATGGTCTTAGTGTGTGATGGAGTCCGCGCTACGTGGTTAAATTTACTATTGTTTGTCCTGTCACCTGCCGAACCGTGCACGCGCGCTCGACATGGCGCGCCACGCGACTAAAATAGAGTGATCAATCCCCAGCAGGGCCGATCCCACAAGATGCTCGCATGTCGAGATAAGCTACTGATTTATGGAACAAACAGAACTGAAGCCTAACGCCATCAATGTGGTCGTAATGTGGCACATGCACCAGCCAGAGTACCGGGATTACGCCACAGGAGAGTACCGGCTGCCATGGACCTATCTGCATGCCATTAAAGATTATGTGGATATGGCCGCCCATATCGAAAACAATCGTGGCGCCAAAGCCGTCGTCAATTTCGCACCCACGCTGTTGGAACAGCTGGAAGACTATGGCACACAGATAGATACCTTCTTTGCGGCCGGCCGCCAGATTCGCGACCCGCTGCTCAACAGCCTGATCAGCGATGAACAATACCGGGATGATCATGATGAACGGCTGTGGCTGATCGAAGCCTGTGCCAAGGCCAACGAAAACACACTGATTAAACGCTATCCCGATTTTGACAAACTCGTGGGCATCGCGCGGCGCCACATTGAGACCGATACCCTGGATTACTTATACCATCAGTTCTTTGTCGATCTGACCGTTTGGTATCACTTGGCCTGGATGGGGGAAACCGTCAAACGCAGTAATGCGTTTCTTCACGAACTCCTGTCAAAAGGCAAGGGCTTTACCCAGCAAGACCGGGAAAATCTACTGCGTGTCATTGGAGAGCAAATTCGCAGCATTATTCCCCGTTACCGTCTGCTTTGGGAGAAAGGACAGATCGAACTATCCATGTCACCCTACGCACACCCCATGATGCCTTTGTTGATCGACTTCAAATGCACGCATGAAGCCATGCCGGACGCGCCATTGCCCGGCTGCGACCATTATCCCGGGGGACGAGAGCGTGTCGATTGGCATCTGGAAAATGGCCTGAAGGTCTTCGAACGTTGCTTCGGTCGGCAGCCCAATGGGATCTGGCCCTCTGAGGGCGGTGTCTCGATGGAAACCGTGCCGTTTCTCGACAAACATGGATTTACCTGGTTTGCAAGCGGCGACAATGTTCTGGGCAACTCGGAAATTCATTCACGCGACCGAGAGAAAGGTTGTCGCCATCACAACTACCGCTTGGACGATGCGCAAGTCAATATGTTTTTCCGGGACGACGGTCTGTCCGATCTTGTGGGGTTTACCTATTCCACCTGGCATGCCGATGACGCGGTTAAGGATCTCCTGGGGCATTTGCATCAAATCCGTGAACATTGCCAAAAACCTCAGCAGAGCATTGTCTCAATCGTTCTAGATGGCGAAAATGCCTGGGAATACTATCCCGAAAACGGCTACCATTTTCTCGAGGGACTCTACAAAGCCCTCAGCGCCGACCCGGAGATCAATCTCACCACCTATTCAGAGTTTCTAAGCGTAGAGATCGAACCAACGCGCATGGCGCGACTCACAGCAGGGAGCTGGGTCTACGGCACCTTTTCGACTTGGATTGGTGACCCAGCCAAAAACCGGGCCTGGGATTTACTCTGTGAAGCGAAAACCGCTGTCGATATTTACCTGCGCGAACATCCGGAAGAGAAAGACAATCGTCAGCTCCTGACACAATTGGCAATCTGCGAAGGTTCCGACTGGTTTTGGTGGTTTGGCGATTACAACCCATCCGGCTCGGTGCAGGATTTTGATAATCTCTATCGCCTCAACTTGAAGAACCTCTACCGGTTGATCGGAGAAACACCACCGCAAAAACTGGAAACACCCATCAGCCAGGGCACGAATGAGGTACAGACCGAGCATGGCGGAGTAATGCGGCGCGGCGGCTGACCTGGAATGCACATGCTCGAATTAACGACACCGCATAGTAATAAAGCACCATTCAGCAGATCTCCGAACGTCAGGCACAAGACATATCGGCATGCTATGTCAAGCCAGCGCAACATTTTGGATAGCTGTCCGGCGGGCCGTCGGTAGCGCTCCAGAGGTCACAGCCAGATATTGCGCCAATTGGTAAAGATCGGGCCATTGCCGGCGGGACATGCTGCAAAAGGCTTTCCTAGGGATTGTCTGAGCCGGCATCTGCGCGGTCGCAATGTGGGAAAAATCACCCACCGGTCAGCGTGCACAAAGTAGCAAAAATCTGTGTACATAACATGCGAATGGGAACGATGGCGATAAATTTTGCGCCTCAAGCCTTATCGCGCACCGATAAAAGCCTTAAAATAACGGCACTTTTATTTCTTCGAGTTTTTGCTTGAGGCTCCTAAGAGGCTGAGCGAGAATCGTCAAGCCTTGCTTTGGCGGTTACTTAGTCCGGCCAACCGGTCGGGCCGGTAGTTGCGTGCTGCTCTCAACTGGCCTTCTCACCGCATAATCGGTTGGCACTCCTATTGATCAACCGAACCGAAAGGGATTCGCCCTGTGAATGAACCATTAAATTCGCGGCGAGCTGGTGTGCTGCTGCACGTCACTTCGCTGCCCAACCAGTCTGGCCCGGGCACCATGGGTCGGGAAGCATTCGATTTTGTCGACTGGTCCTCTCAAGCGGGATTTACGATCTGGCAGATTCTTCCGGTCGGTCCAACCCATAGCGATCACTCGCCTTACCTCAGCCTTTCTGCGTTTGCGGGCGCCCCCGAACTGCTGAACGTGCATGCCTTACAGAAACAACCCTGGCTGACGGGCACTTGGCTGGCAGAGGTCATCGATGACCTGGCGAATCCAACAGTTACCGAACTCACACAGGCCCTTGAAAGCAATTATAAAGAGCGTCCTTTTCAAGCACTTCCACACGCCGATGAGTTCCTGAAAAGGAATGAAACCTGGCTTAGGGACTATGCTCAGTTCATGACCATTCGGCATAGGCAAGGCAACAAGCCATGGTGGGAGTGGCCTGCGGATCTTGCGGGCCGTTCACCAGGCGCTGTCATGGATGTCATTGGCGAACATATCAGCTACTACCGGAGCTGTGTGATTCAACAATATTTGTTTGAGCACCAATGGGCTCAATTGAAAACCTATGCACATCAGCACAATATGCTGCTGTTTGGAGATATGCCACTCTACGTTTCGCACGATAGCGCAGATGTGTGGGCCAACCGCCGCTATTTCGCATTGGATGAACAGGGTCAACCATCAAAAGTTGCGGGCGTACCGCCTGATTTGTTCTCCGCAACCGGGCAGATTTGGGGCAACCCAGTGTACGACTGGAGCGCACTCGAACATGACAATTTTCGCTGGTGGATAGACCGGATCAAGCGACAGTTGCACCTATTCGATTTACTTCGCCTAGACCACTTTCGTGGCTTGGAGGCTTACTGGGAGGTGCCCGGGGACGCCGAAACAGCGGAAGAAGGCACCTGGGTCAAAGCCCCGGGAAAACAACTGCTCGAAACCATTCGTGGTCATCTGGGTGACCTGCCCCTGGTTGCAGAAGACCTGGGCTACATTACCCCGGAAGTCGATGAGCTTCGGGAGGCCTTCCGGCTCCCTTGTATGCGCGTGTTGCAGTTTGGCTTCGACGGAAATGAAGACAATCCGCACCTGCCTGAAAATTATACCGAAAATACAGTGGCCTACACCGGCACGCATGATAATGACACTGTCCTGGCCTGGTTTGAATCACTCCATGACGATGCCAAACAATTCGTGCGCAAAACACTGGGTATTACCAAAGAGGACTCTGTGTTGGAAGCGATGAAAGAAGCATTATTGAATTCCCGCGCCAGTCTGGTCATGTTCCCTCTTCAGGACGTGCTGGGTCTTGGTCCGGGTAATCGAATGAACACGCCAGGGACATTGGGGGGTAACTGGGTATGGCAAGCCCAACAAGCACAGCTCACTACCGACATTCAACATGACATGCTTCGGCATATTCGGACCTCGAATAGAAAAACCGCGATTTGAGTTCGGTCCGCTGCAGCCCTGTAAGACTACAGCGGTTTTACGTCCCTCATCCACGCCCTTACTGGTCATAGGCGTCACTTCGAAAGCTTGTCTGTAGCCTGCGCCTTTACGAGGCCGCCGTAAAACGTCGCGACCAATCCGAGCGCAAGGCGCAGCCATCGGAAAGCCGTTTAGTGCCAGCTTCTTTCCCGGCCAAAGGCATTGGGCGCAATCACCTCGCAGATTTGGCGATCGATGCTATTCGTCCTGCGCGTAGCGCATGAGCCCCATCTCAAACTGATGGGTCAATGCCTCATGATAGGGATAGGCCCGAATGCGGTAAGCAATCCTACCTTGCAGCACAGGTCGAATTTCTGCTGAAAAGAGGACCTGAGACTCTGAAGCCAACGGTTCTTGCGGTGTTAACTGCGTCGTCATGACCGCCTGAAAATGACCCTCCAGGGAGAACTTGCCGATAACACATTCCACCCGCAAATCACTCGGCTGGAGAGATCCGAGCGTCACTGCAGCAGTGACACGAAATGCATCACCTTGTGCGAGTTGCGCGGGTGGGAGTTCGACCACAGTCACCGACACATCGTGCCAGCCCGCGCGGATTTTTTGCTTCCATTGAGCCAGCTCCCTCGCCAGCTTTGCCTCTTGGGCCAACAGCCGCCGACGCGCCCGCGTGGCAGGCGCATAATACTGGTTCACATAATCCAACAGCATACGCTCCGCGCAGAAGCGAGGAATGATACTCATCATCGATTGCTTGGCCATTGCCACCCAACGTTCAGAATAGCCTTTACATTCGAACGCGTAGAACTGCGGAATCACCTCTTCCTCCAACAGTCGGTACAACGCAGCCGATTCTGCGTCATCCCGTTCCTTGAACGACAGCCTAGGATCATGAGGATAAATCGCCCAACCGTTGCGACCATTGTAGCCTTCTGCCCACCAACCATCTGTCACACTAAGATTGATCACCCCATTCATACCCGCCTTTTCACCTGAAGTACCGGAGGCCTCCATCGGATAAGCGGGGTTGTTCAACCAAACATCCACACCCGAAACTAAGCGCCGTGCCAGGGCCAAATCATAATCTTCCACCATTAAGATCTTCCCCATCCATTCCGGATTCATCATGTGCCGATAGATCTCACGAATCAGCGCCTGTCCAGGCTCGTCTGCCGGATGCGCTTTCCCTGCAAACACGAACATAATGGGCCGCTCCTGGTCGATCAGCAATTTACGCAGGCGTTCCATATCCTGGAACAACAGTAACGCGCGTTTATAAGTTGCAAACCGCCGCGCAAAACCGATCACCAGAATCTCCTCGGCACGCTCATTAAGGTACTGAGTTAGCTGGTGAATTTCATTTTCACTGCGACTATTGCGCTCCAACTGTATCGTGATACGCTCGCGTAGAAAGCTGATGAGTTCGGACTTACACTCTCGCCTCACACTCCAAAACCGATGATCGGGTATCGACTTGATGCAGTCCCAATACTCTGGATTGGTCAACTCGTTGCGCCAATCCGGAAACCGCGTTTCAAACAGACTGAGCCACTGCTGGGCAATAAATGTATTGGCATGGACGCCATTGGTCACATACCCAATCGGATTCTCTTCGGGTTCCAACTCTGGCCACAAAGCACGCTCATTGGCCGAGGCAACCCCACCGTGTACTGCGCTGACTCCATTATGGAAACGTGAGCCTTTTAGCGCCAAAGTTGTCATGTTAAAACCAACGGCTTCTGCACCTGCTTTACCGAGAGCCAGGAAGCTATCGTGATCGAGCTGCATACTTGCGATTCGATGATGAAAATATTCCATCACCAGGTCGTGATCGAATATGTCATGCCCCGCAGCCACGGGAGTATGCGTTGTAAATAGGGTCGCGGCCGCCGTCATCTCCCACGCCTCGGCAAAGCTGAACCCCTGTTCAATGTATTCACGCGCACGTTCGAGCACCAGGAAGGCGGCATGCCCCTCGTTGATGTGCCAGACCGTGGGCTCCAGCGCCAGTGCGCGTAATGCTTTGACGCCACCTATCCCCAGCACGATTTCCTGTTGGATACGCATGACACGATCACCTCCGTAGAGTTGAAACGTGATATTGCGACATTGCTCACTGTTTTCGGGAACATCTGAATCCAATAAGACCAGTTTGATGTGCCCAACCTTGGCAAGCCAAATCTGTAAATGCACCGTTCCCTCGGGCAGCTCGATCCGAACCTTGAGCGGTTCTCCGCTCGGTCCACAAGCTCGCTCTACCGGAAGATCATCGAGATTGTTCACTGGGTAGATGGCCTGTTGCTGACCATTGCCATCAATCTGCTGATGAAAATACCCCTGGCGATACAACATACCCACGGCCACAAAGGGAATGCCAAGATCACTGGCCGCTTTACAATGGTCTCCTGCCAATATGCCTAGCCCACCCGAATAAATCGGCAAACTTTCGTGCAACCCAAATTCCGCACAGAAATAAGCCACGAGATCCCGATCTACATCCAGGCACTCTTTGAGTTCTTCGCGCATTTCCTGCGCTGCATAGGCCTCCGCATTGGCCACCACCCGGGAGTAACGCGCAAGGAAACTATGATTGACGGCCGCCCGATCGAGCTTTTCCTGCGCAACACGGCGAATGAATACCTTTGGATTGTGGCCGCACTCTTCCCATAAAACCGGGTCCAGATTCGCGAACAAACTGCGGACATCGTGGTGCCAGCTATAGCGCAGATCCGCAGCTAGATCAGCAAGCGCGCTGAGTTTGGCAGGAAGTTGGGAGGTAATTTCCGTCCGAAAGAAACTTGAATATGTCATTTTAGCGATTTCCCTGTAGATGCCAGGATTCCGTAAGTTCGAAGTGGCGCATAGCGCGTATAAGGCTCCACAAAATATACACCAGACCTATTTTGTGAAATGTTACGGCGGTTATACAACCATCAATCCGGCGGCTTTAAAACTGAGCTTGCATTGCATGTCGACCAGCTTCCAAGGACTGTGTCGTCACCAATCCACCGGTAACGTCGACACAATTTAGACGAAATCTAAATAAAGGACAGCAGCATGACCGAACTTTCATCAGGCTATTGAAGATGGGGTATATTGCCGATATGGCCCATGATTGCAAGTGCGATTTTCTCCATGTCCTCTCCTGCGTTACCGCGCCAGATGTCTGCCTCAGAATTGGATGCGTGGCGAAAGCCTGTCGTCTGGAGTCTATTTTTTAACGCAATGAGATGCACCGCAGAGCGTTTCATCGAACTGCAGCAGGAAATAGGAGCAACAGCCTCGTGCTCCACTCAGTGCACTATTCTCGACCAGCCTCCCTGCTATAGTTCCCCGGTTCATGCCAATCACTCTCGTCCCGGGACAAGCCGATCAGCAATGAATCCTCGATGTGTTAACAAGTATTGCGCAACAGATGTAAACGGGGTCCATCAGCTGGGATTCATGCAAGATCAGTTAACAACGGTTTTTCAACAGCCTGTTAAGGAAGCTCTGATTCATTCTGGCGCGAGCAGATTGTGGTGAAAAATCGTCCAGTTCAAGGCGCGGATCGCAGGTAATAGCGGGCTATTGCGAAGATCTGCAACGCAGAAGTGGGCGATTTTGCGCCATAAGATGCCGTGTTACGAATTGATAAGAGCTTCCTTAATTGTGCTGGAGAGTACTGGATTTTTTTATTCTGTAACGACGCTGTAGGCTTGATTTCAACCGAGATCACTGCATTTTTGTATCAGGAGGTTATCCGAGAATAGGAACCATCGCTCGAGGTAACCATTTTGAGAGCACTTTTATTGCTCAGTTGAGTAGACCACCTATGCTCGGTCAGCCTCCCAGGTAGCAACCGCCTATGCAATAGGGCACCAAGCATCCACGAAAATTTCGCAAATTTCGGCGCAAAGACGAGTATGCTTACCGCTTCGTTACACCCTTATCTAACGCAGCCTGTGTACACCTAATGATCAAAAGACTAGTCTTCTTTCTACTCTTGTCGCTTTTGATCCTGACGCTGGTTTGGAGCTTGCCTCAATGGAGTTCCCCTGATACCAGCGCGGCCCTTCAAGCTACGAGTATGCAGCCCGGGACCTCGTCCCTAAAGAGGGACTCTGTGCCTCCAACGCCACTCGCTAAACCGAACAGCCGACCCTCTTCACCTGATGCGCAGCCAGCTCTTACGCCCACTAGCGTTCCGTCTGAGCAGCACAATCGAATACCAACCTCTCGCGAACCGAATCCAAGCAGTATCGAGCAGACACTCAATGCTGCGGTCGCAGACGCCAAACAAGCCATTATCTCGGCGTCAACCGAGAACTTTCCCAGTCACGCACCATTCACAGGGGAGGCCGCGGCCAACGCCGCCCAAGTGCTCCACCAAACCCTCAAAACACGAAGCGAAAGTGCAACCTTCCCGGAAGTTGTCATCAGTTTCAAGCATAACTCCGTAAAGTTACACGCAGATGCACGTGCAAAGCTTAAAGCAACTGCAAAGCAATTAAATTCATCCAAAAGAACCACTCGAATAGAGGTGGCTGGCTACAGTGATAACCAAGGAAACCCTCAGTACAACCTGTGGCTGTCACAAAAGCGGGCAGATCGTGTGAAAGACTACCTTGTCGCACAAGGAATGGCGTCTGCTCGCTTGGTCGCGAGAGGCTACGGTGCAACTGCGGACGGCCGCGATCAAGTGGGCGCCAAGCGCTTAAAACCACCACGCCGCGTAGAAATCAGACGCTTGAAAAGTCCAGTCCAGCCAACTCAACAGTAGATACACAAACGATGCCTTGCAATCTTATGATGGCAGCCACCGAACGGTAAGGTAAAGTGACTTGCACCTGTCCCCAAGGATACCCAGAGGATAGGTGGTCTGCTGCGTAAAAGCCCTTAAAGGAAGCTCTGATTATTTCTGGCGCGAGCAGATTGTGGTGAAAAATCGTCCCGTTCAAGGCGCGGATCGCAGGTAATAGCTGGCTATTGCGAAGATCCGCAACGCAGAAGTGAGCGATTTTGCGCCGCAAGATGCCGTGTTACGTATTGATCAGAGC